>CANQVY010000079.1 GCA_947627405.1 uncultured Bacilli bacterium
GATCTCCCCAAATCAATAAAGTAGGACACTTAATTTTTTTAGCACATGCACTTAAATCTTCATTGACTGTATTTACTAAAATTTGTCGCATAATGGGGCTTGCCGCTTTATAATCACGAGAACCAATAAAATTCTTTGCGAATTCCCCAATTTTATCCATTCCTGGCAATCTTTTTATCTTTTTTAAAATTCTTACTTTCAACGGCAATTTCTTTTGAATTCTTACACAAGGGCTGCCAAATAAAATAAGCTTATCTACTTTATTCCGTCCTGCATATACAATAGCTATTCTTCCTCCAAAAGAGTGTCCGATCAAAATTGGATTTTTTATTTTTAATTCTTGAACTATTTTTTCTAAAATCGCACAATAATCATAAATTGTCAAAGCTTCTTTAGGTTCTAAAGTTAGACCAAACCCTGGTAAATCAACAATTGTAATTCTTTTGTTTTTTAAACGATCTCCAATAGGTCTCATCATTTCAATATTTTGTCCCCAACCATGAAGTAGAATTACATCTTGCCCTTTACCATATTGTATGTAATTGATCTCATTTCCTTTAACATTTATTTTCAAAACAATCACCATTATCATTATACAACATTTAAAATATAAAGTTAATACATATTCTTATAAAAAAGTTATAAAACCTAATAATTTTATAACTTTTTACAATGATTTTATTTCATGTGCGTACGACACATAATCTTTCCTTTTTCAATTCCAAATTGAGATAATTTTTTTTCCTTTTGCAAAGCTTCAGCCGTTGCAGTGGCAATTTTTTCTTGCTCCCTAAAAGAGAAAAATTTAGATTGATTGATCTTTAAAACATCTTCCAAAAACATATCCAGATTTAAAGCATCACAACCTTCATAAATAAAGTTAGAAACAGCTGGATTATATTTAATTCTATACTTTGCACAATAGAAATTGCTTTTTTTGACAATAGCTAATTGATCGACTTCTTGTTCTAATAAATCATGAATAAATAATTGTTTTGCAATTTCAAAAGAACAAGAATGATGAATCACTTTATTTTCATAGCCATTGGTTATCTTTATTCCATGATTCTTTCCATTGTTCCACAAAATAAAATCGACTTTTAATCCACTCCTTACAACATTTATTTTAAGGAATTCATTTAAATTTTCCCAATTTGTAATATAACGGTCTAAATAAGAAAATGTCGTTGAGCAGGAGCACTTATTTTTTACAGAAAGAACTTTTCTTGCTTCCCCACTATACATTGTACCTTCAATATTTTCCATATTTTTACCTCCTAAATGTTAGTATTTTTTTACTATCTATTGTTGAGACGCCAACTTCTAAAACAGAATTCATAATTTGTAAATAATCATGATTCTCTTTTTTATCTAATTTTTTTGACACTTCCTGATACATATTAGAAATAGCCTCTAAGCGGTAAGCAAAATATAAATAATCAACAGTAACATTTTTCTTTACTTTATCTACTGTATTCATATCCGAAATATAAATGGCTCCATTTTTAAGATTTTCTTTGATTAAAGTCAGTTGTTGAATATCTCTTATCATCATATCTTCAATTGTGAAAGATTGAATCAAACTAAATTGATCATAAACACGATAATCTTCATAATTAAGAATCGCAGTTACTTTTGACATAGATGGAATGGTTAGTGATGTCATACATTTATCAAAAACAGAATCTTCTAAAACATCACCAAATGCAATTTTAAAATTCATATTCGAATCACAACTTTGGATCATGGTATGGATTCTCTTTATATCCGCCTTTGATCCTATTGTATAGCAATCCTTTAAGTTAAATCGATTTAACACATTAATAATATCCATATAAATTTGCCTCATAATTTTTCAATTTCTCTAACAATAATCTGATATTTATCATATCTTCTTTCAACATTTCCAACGACCCTTATTATATCACCATTTTGAATTTGCGCAAATAATTTATATACTTTAGGAAATAAAGTAAAATCCATCGTCGCCTTTTCATCACTACCACTAATAAAAGCCATTCGATCTCCATTTTTGGTATTGATTTCTTTAACATTTTCTACAAGTACAACCACTTCAATAACTTTGTTTAAATAAGAAGCTACATCAGCTAAAGAAATAGGATTATATTTCGTCTTATATTTTAACACAGGATGATTTGACAAATAAAAACCAAAGACCTCTTTTTCCCTCTTAATAAGTTCATCTTTGCTATATTCCTCATAAATTTCAATCGTTGGCTTTTCAACAAAAGACGGATCCAAATCTTGGATAAGATCTACATAATTTAAAAGATTATCTAAATTATGAAACAAAGTTCTTTTATTGTATCCAAAGCTTTCAAAACAAGAAGCATCAATTAAAGATTCAATACATTTTCTTGACAAATTGTTTAATTTATATAAACAATCGAATAGATCCTCAAACCCATCTTTTCTTTTTTCTATAATTTCTTTACAAGCTACCACACCAACATTTCGAATATTAGAAAGCGGAAAAATAATTCCTTCTTGAGTAGCAACATATTCTTTCGAACTTGTGAATATATTAGGTTTTAAAATAGTAATTCCATTGGCTTTTGCTTCATAAATATACTCCAAAGTCTTACTTTCACTACCAATTACAGAAGATAAAAGATTTGAAAAAAATTCAATTTTATAATGAGCCTTTAAATACGCCATTTTATAAGCAATTAAGGAATAAGCAACCGAATGAGCTCTATTAAAACCATAATTAGCAAAATTTAATATCAAATCATATACCTCTTTTGCTTTACTCTGTGTTAAACCATTTTGAATACATCCATGAATAAATTTTTTTTCTTCGCTTTTTAAAACATCATATTTTTTCTTACTCATAGCTCTTCGCAAAATATCCGCCTCACCATAACTAAATCCTGCAAGAACTCTAGCAATCTGCATAATTTGTTCTTGATAAACAATAATTCCATAAGTGGATTTTAATATTTTTTCTAAAGAAGAAACAAGATAAGTAACTTTTTCTTGACCATGTTTTCTGCGAATGTAAGAATCAATATTTACTGCAGGTCCAGGTCTAAAAAGAGCAATAGCCGCAAATAGATCCTCAAAGGTAGTAGGCTTTAATCGACTTAAAAAATTTTTCATTCCAGTCGATTCAAACTGAAAAATACCAGAAGTATTCGCCGTATAAAATAAGTTCAATGCCTCTTTATCATTTAAAGGGATAAGTGCAAAATCAATTTCTTCCCCCGTAGTCCTTTTTACATCATCAATAATGTGCATAATTGTTGTTAAATTTTTTAATCCCAAAAAATCCATTTTTAAAAGGCCTAATTCTTCTAAATATTCCATAGAATATCCCGTTAAATACAGATCTTCACTTTTCATTAAAGGAATTACCTCATCCAAAGGCATTTTACACATAACAATGCCAGCCGCATGAATAGAAGTATGACGAGGAAACCCCTCTAAGCGACAAGCAATATCATACATTTTTCTTAAAGAATCTTCACTGTCAATTAAATTTTTAAATTTTTCATTGGTTTCATAAAAATCTTTCAATTTTAATTTTGAAAAAGCGGGTAAACATTTGCAAATTTCATTTACCTTATTTAAATTAATATTTAAAACGCGAGAAACATCCCGAATAACTTGTTTTGCCCCTAAGGTACCAAAGGTTACAATACCTGCAACATTTTTATTGCCATACTTTTTTCGTACATATTCGATAACTTGCTCACGATATTGATCAGGAAAATCTGTATCAATATCGGGCATAGTTACACGCTCCGGATTTAAAAATCTTTCAAAGAGCAAATCATATTGAATGGGATCAATATCTGTAATTCCTAAGCTATAAGCCACTAAAGAACCCGCTGCGCTTCCTCGTCCGGGTCCTACCAAAATATGATTCATCTTTGCATATTTTATAAAATCATAAACAACTAGAAAATAATTACTAAATCCCATTTTATCAATAATACTAAGTTCATATTTTAATCGATGAATATAAGTCTCATCTTTTTTCCCGGCTAATCTTTTTTCTAATCCTTTTTTAGTTAAATTGCATAAATAAGTAAAAGAACTTACATTTTTTCCTGTATCATAAATAGGAAGTAACAATTCATGCTTTGGGAAAAAAAGATTACAGGCATCGGCTATTTTATGGGTATTATATAATCCTTCACTAGAAGAATACAACTCATAGTCAGTAATACGAATAAAATGAGTATCCTCTTGAATCAAATCCTCACTAATGGTTTGATTATCACGAATCATAGTTAAATATTTTAAATATTTACTATCTTGTTGTGTTAGATATAAAATTTGATTAAAATAAACCACATGTGTTGTCTTTTGTCTGGCCAGTTCTTCTTCTTCTTTATTTGAAAAACCTATATAAATATCATCAAAAATCGATTGAAAAATAGAAAACTTTTCTTTGTAAAAACAAGGAAGCACTACATATAAATCATGATTCATTTTTTTTAGATCTTCTATCGTTACAACCCTTTCACTTTGAATTGTAGATAATTGAATTAAATTTTTATATCCATCATAATTTTTGGCAAATAAACATAAATGATAATCTTCAATTTGAACTTCGAATCCAAGAATTGGTTTGATCTCATTTTTTTTACATTCTTTATAAAATTCCATGGCTCCAAACATATTAGGGTCACAAATGCCAAGTGAAGTAATATTATTCTTTTTAGCAAAAGAAATTAATTCTTTTATACCAACCAAACTAGACAATAGCGAATAATTTGTTTTTATATATAATGGTACATACATAAATATTACCTCCTATATCTAGTCTATCATATTTTTATTTTTCTGTAATTACCAACTTCATTTGTTTTGGTCCTTCTTCTATTTCTCTAAATTGATGAATACTATTTGTAATCATACGATCTACTTGATTTCGATAATCATCTAAAGTAATGTTTCGACATAAGTAATCCTCAATTTCATCTATATCCATAAATAGCATGTTTTCTTGGCTCAATAAATTTTGATATTTTTCATAATCTTCAATCTCAGTTGCCATACCAAAAACTTCAATTTTTAAATGCTCATCCATGGTATATATACCTAATTTTTTTGATGTACCAATCGTTTTTAATCCATAACTATGAATTGCATCGGCACATGTATAATGAAGATAAGAGACAACTGGAAAGGACAATCGATTATCCTTTTTAACAAATAATACCCTGTTATCTTGTACAATACATAAACCACATATATGCTCATTCTTCATAAAACCCACCTCTTTTTCGTTTATTTATAATACTATACTTTTCTTTATTTTTCAATAAAATATCATAATTTATTTGACTTAAAGAATAAAATGTGATAAAGTTATAAACAGCGATTCGATTCAAAAATCAAAAAGGAGGGAGAATATGCCAGTTAATTTATCATGTAAAAAACCATTAAAAGCAAATAAAAGATCAAAAGCTCTAAATACAACAAAAAGTCCTAAAAAACCAAATTTACAAGTGGTAACATTAGAAGATGGAACAAGAATTCGTTTAACAGCTAGAGAAAAAAGAACTTTATTAAAAGATCAAAAAGCAGCATAAACAGGCTTCTTTTTTTTTGTAAAAATGAAATCTCCGATTTCACAAATAATGAATTTTTATTTGATTATGAAAGAAAAATCATTATAAATACCCTAGTTGAATTTGTATTTATTGCATACAATAAAATATAAAGAAAGGTGAAAAAATGAAAACTAAAATTTTTGAAGGTAGTGCAGTAGCAATTGCAACTCCATTTATAAACGATCAAGTCAATTTTGAAGAATTAAAAAAACTTATTGAATATCAAATAGCCAATAAAACAGATGCAATTGTTGTTTGTGGTACAACCGGAGAATCTTCCACTATGAGTGAAGAAGAAATATTTGAAACAATCAAATTTACTGTAGATACCGTAAAAAAAAGAATTCCTGTAATTGCAGGAACAGGATCAAATTGTACAAATACTGCTATTCGAAGAACAAAATTTGCTGAAAAAGTGGGAGCAGATGGCGTACTACTGG
>CANQVY010000080.1 GCA_947627405.1 uncultured Bacilli bacterium
GAACTTACAACATGGGCATGTATGTTGGCGGCTTGTTTGGCAATGTTAAAGGCTTGGCAAACGGCTTAATAATTAACAATGGCAATTCAAATCCAAAAATTAAAATGAACAACTCCAACAGCTATTACGCCGGCGGCTTAATTGGCAGGTTGGAAGGCAATTTGGGCGACTATAACACAGCCACAGATGCAAACATTGTTAACGCCCTTAACGACGACAGAAATAAAGACAATGCCGCTTTCGGCTTAATCAATTCAACCTATGACAAAATAATTAAAAACGAAACAGACGAAAAAACCGAACTTATAGACATCAAAAACAAACAAGCAACAGAAAACTTTGGCGGCTTGGTGGGCATGCTTAAAAAGACCAGTTCTGAAAAAGACACAGCCTATGTTATAGGCTGGCATCCATTTGCCTTCACAGTTAACACAATTGAAAACCAAAACTATGCAGACGAAAAAACAAATTATGATTATAACGATGTTGCGGATGAAGCTAAGGTATTGTTAATTGCTCAGGCTCATTATGTAAACCTAGACAATTTTGTAATATCATACTCTCGTGGCGGGGCTCCTAAAGGAGGAGAATTAACATATTCTAACACAGATGAAAATAAATTTTGGACATCAAATTCTTATTGGTTTAATTCTTCAGCAAACAATCCATTGAGAGATGATAGTTATGGCTGGTCTAAAGATTACACAATGTTCAAAGTTATGCAACGCAACATTCCAGGTGGAAATGGAGCAGGTTGGGATTCAATAGCAAACATATATGACGCCGAAAAAATAACTTATGTTGCAACTGTTGAAAACAGTGGGCGAGAAAAAAGTTGGTATGGCGAAAATAAAAAAGTAACCACAGATGAAGCTAAGAATATAGTTTACTCGTATTATAAAAATGAAAATTACAATAGTGGTGCTGCTGGAGCGTCTACAGACAATCCAAAATACTTAACAAAATCTCTTTATGACCATTATTCAACAGAAATAGGATTTGACAATTTAAGTTTTGCTTCTCACATATTCTTTACAATATATGAATATGCTGAAGAAATGCCTGTTCTTTATTCAAGAATGGGTATTGCAACATTATATCAATCAGATGATGAAGATGCAACAACAAATGCTCCTACAAGTATAATGCAATTGGTAGACTTAGGTAATCTTGCAGTTGAAACTGCCAAAGATGTTCTAGGATTTAATGGTGTATATTATTATGATATAGGCACTGCAGAAGCTGCCTATGAAAGTAGTCCAACTTTAACATATTTGCCTTGGCATTATCAAAGTCTTATTAGTAGACTTGAACAATCAGTAAATTTTAAATTTCCTTCTGATACTTCTGTAAATAGTTGGATAATTGATAAAATAAATGATAAAATTCAAGAGATGAGAGATGCGTGGAATGAATGGCTTGGTAACACAGAAATTGTAGGAGTCGATAATGTTTTAGGACACTCTAAAACATATAAAGTGGCAGGAAATGTAAATTGTAAATATTTTGGACAGGAAAACACAAATAATAACGAAGGTAAAGATGTAGACTATGGTAAAATAGATAGAGATTACGAAGATTATACTAAACTGGGATATAGAACCGATATGACACCTTTAACTGTTAATTTTTTCGATGATAAAAATAACACTCATTTAACATTGCAAAGAAATACATTCTTTACATTCAATGTTAAAAATTATCCAAATCAAGTTGGTAATTATTGGTTTGTGTTCCAAACTGTGTTTGAAAATTACACTACAAATATGGAATTTGATGGGGATTTTAATGATGCAAATTTAGCTGACGATGGCTCAATATTTAAAATTTCAAGTACTTTAACCACCAAGGCCGAAGAAGAATTAAATGATGAATTTTCATTAACAGTAGAAGATAATGGTTGGTGGAGTAATATGTGGCATAAATTATACAGAGATTTGCGTACTGGCGGATTTCTTGCGGTTTTAGCGGCAGCAGTGGCAATATTTTTACTTACAGGTACAGGAATTGGTTGGACATTGTTAGGAGCATTATTTCTTTATTCAACTGTATATTTAGCGACATCACAATTTAATTACTTCTTAATAAGCAACAGTAGATTAGCTAAGGCTGCAGCATTATACACAACATTCAAAATAAGAGATAATTCTTATGGATTAATATCTACAACATTTGATAGGCAAGTTAAATATATTTATGATAGAACGGAAGATGCTTGGCATATTGAACCAGGAGATAATGAATATTTTATAGAGAACAATTCTATGTATTATTATTACTCATCAATTAGACCATCAGATTTCCATGAACATTATTATTCTTTATTTAAAGAAAATGATGAAAACCTTTTGCCAACATTTGCTTCAGGAAGTGATAAAATTGATGAAATAGACGGCGGCAAATATAATTATAATGGCGAAACTTATGTTATTAAGGCTAAAACATATATTTACAGAAATGGTGGTTATTATATCTATTCAAATTCTACCGAAAAATTCTTTACACCATCGCAAATGTTTAGTTCTGTTATAAAAGATAATTACAATGAAAGTCAATATATTATAGATAATGGATATTACTATGTTCAAGGAAATTATTTATCTTCTGAGAATTATAATTTGCCATTAGAACAGTTAGTTACTGAAAATTATTTATATTTGAACAATGAAGGTAAAATTTGCAATAAATTAAATTCTCAAAGTAAATTTGCACAAACCGAAAAAGAATTTGCCGAACAAAATAACATAAACTTCAGAGCACCCAAATCAATTTCATTTATTCCAATTGGAGAAGAGAATGATTCTAAAATTGGAGATGGAAAATTTGTTGAAAAAAATGGTGACATTTTGACATTAATAAACGGTAAAGAAAATGTTAATAATGACTTATATAAAGGCTATGGCTATATGTATGGAGCGTATTATACAGCTGATGGAGTTCCTAATTTAATTGCAAATAATAACAATTTGTTAAAAGTTGCAACTTTTAACTATGTAGGGTTTGAATTTGAGGGTAAATATTATAATAAAGACGATTTTAACAATGAAACCACAAAACCAGAAGGTAAAAATGGTGTAGATTATATTACGCAGACATATTATTATCAAAGAAATTTCTCGTATAATGGAATTCCTCAAACTCCAATCACTGGAAATGTAACACTTTACTTTACTTTTGGCTCTGTACAATCATCCAATTCAGGCGGTAATAATTATAAAAATATTTCAAGTATTCAAAATATTGAAGATTTGGGCGATATCATGCAATCTCCATTGCCTTTTAGTCCTTATAATATTGAATACGATTTGAAAGAAAATAAAACGTTAAATATTAATATTTATCCATCTAAATTCAACAATCCTTATATCACAGAACGAGATGGTGTTACTGATAACATATATTATGTAAATGAAAATGTTGTAAATGAAACAAGTGCAGGAGTATCTGCAAATATAACATATTTCTATTTTGATGGAGGTTATAAAGCAGGAAGTTTAGTAAATGAAAATGAAGATAGTTTATTTACAGAAAATAGCAACGGCATTGTTTATTCAAAACTAACAGAAGTTAATAAATATTCATCTGAAAGAATCTCAATATATAAATACACTATTAAAGAAGGCAAAATTGAATTGGAAGAAGGATATCCTAAAAAAGTAAAACTTTATGAAATAGCAAAGGCTTTATCCGATACCAATTCTGAATCTGAATATAAAGATTGTTACATTGCAGATGTAAAGAATTATCTAAGTATAAAAGATGGAAAAATTGAAGATACTGATAATTCGATACCATTAAAGATTTTAAACTTTTATAGATTCGATAAAATAACTAGCAGTAAATACTCCGTATATACTAGAGATGACAATGCTTATTTGGTTGAGAAAGGTGTGCTTGGTCAAGTCACAATAACACGGTCTGTGCTGGACAATAGAAATAAATATCTAATGGTACCTGACTTAAAAATTTACACTAGATATAAATATGTGGATGACTATGCAATTACAGAAGGTGATTTAACAAAGTTTAGAATTTGGGAAGACGGAATATGGTGTGATATCAATAATTCAACTCAAAATCGAGACGCTATAAGTTATAAAATATTTAATAAGGACATAATGACAGTAGTTCCAAACAGCAAATCAACATATTTAGTTGAGAGTTTGCTTATCACATTCGATGATAATACAGATTCAAATTCAGATAATCCTCCAGCGTTTAAATCTAGATAACAAAAAGACTTCGTGAATTCACGAAGTCTTTTTATATTATTTAATTCATTTATTTTATGACAAGATCTTTATTAGCTTTTTGATTATAAGTTACAATTTTCTTTATATCTGAAGAAATATTTTTGCTTTTAAAAGCTGTAGGGTCTTCCATTTTAAAAATATTATTATTAAAAGATATAATCCCATAAGAATGTATTCTAATTGTCATATTGCCGATATGTCTATATTTTTCATTTATATCGTCTTCTGTTTTAAATATACAATTAACAGACATAAAATAGCTTTCAGGGTCGTCTTCGTCAGGTACGAAATTTATAATATCAAAACCATCAATACTTTCGGCTGAAAAAGAAGAAATTATTTTTTCTGAAATATTAAATCCATGTAATAATTCACTATATGTATTTTTGTCAATTGAAAATTCAGAAATAGGTTGGGCTTGTTTTTGATTGTCTAGTTCTTGCAAAAAGAAATTTGCTTGGTAATAATTTCCACTTGTTAGTCGAAAATAGTCAGAAAGTTCATCATTATCTAATGTGTATTTATTTAAGTATATTTTATAATAATCCTTATTATTTAAAGAATTAAAAATAGTAGTTCCTAAATATAATTCATTGTTATATGTATCATTTTCATTTTTGATTACATAAGAATAACCTGTAACTGTTATTTCATTATTTTTTATCGAGTCAATATTTTCTCCCGCATTATCTAAAAATTTATAAGGAATTCCTTTTAATATATTGTATCCTCTGCCTGCAGTACCGGTAACGTTGAGTTCTCCCGCTTTTGTTTTGGCAATTAGGCCGTTGTAATAATCGCTTTTTAAAATGTCTTGAAGGAGTTGGCTATATTGGCTGTAATCGGGTTGGGTTGGGGTGGTTGAGCCGCCTGGCTGTGTGCCTTGGTTTTGTTGGTTGCCCGATTGGTCATCGTTAAGGTCTTTGTTTGGGTCGTCAGTTTGGGTTTGGTCAATTGGTGGGTCTGGCACATTAATTGTTAAAGTGCAGCCGGCGGCAGAAATTGCCAAGCCTGCAGCAAGGGCGGTTGTTGCCAAGCCTTTAACAATTTTGCTTTTGCCAACAGCGTGTTTAAAATCTGCCCAAATTCTACTTAATTTTTTAATTAAATTTTCTTTTTCTTCCATAAAAACCCTCTCCTTTAAATATATTAAAATATTTAGATAGAATTTCTCATTCATACGAATAATATCATTTTTTTAAAGCAAAGTCAATACTTATTTTGAAAATTTTGCCACAAATTGCCAAAAACTTTGCAAAAATGTCGAAATAAGGTTGAGATGTTTCGACTGCACTTCGTTCCGCTCAACATGACAAAAAAAGGTTGAGATGTTTCGACTGCACTTCGTTCCGCTCAACATGACAAGAAATTGGTTTTAGTATGACAAACGCCAGTATGTAGTCGAAAAATCTCAAAACTTTTTAAAATTTTTGCAAAAATCTATTGACAAATGTTTGCTTTGTGGGTATAATATCAACAATTAAATAAATTTTCAAGCCTTAGACCACAAGTGCTTTTGCGTAAAACTTTATGTTGCTTGTGTAGGAGAGAAAAGAAATGTCGATTAATCTAATCAAATTCCTTTTGTCTGGGCAAAAGGAATTTTTATTTAATATTGCCAACTTTGGTTGGTGGCAAACTTTGGTTTGCAAAAGCATAAAGGAGGAAAAGTGTCAGCTAATCAAGAAGCTAAAAAACTTGCTGTGGAGGATATTAAAAAAT
>CANQVY010000081.1 GCA_947627405.1 uncultured Bacilli bacterium
CTCAACTTATGATGACCTATATTCTGAGGCTACATTAGAAATGGAAGAATTAGACGATGAATCATCTTTTGCCAGACTTATTTTCGACCACGAAACACAAATTCCAAATTCTGGCAATAGAACATTCAAAAAAAAATATACTGGCACACCAATTTTTAGTAGATTAGAAGATATGGTTCATATCGTATTTACAAATCCATTTGGAAGAATTGCTATTTTATGTTTTAAATATACTCACTTTAACCATAGTGATATGTTTTATAGAACCGGATTCATTCTTTCCACACGCTATCAAGTCCCTACTGTGCGAAGAATAATAATATCATCAAAAAAATTTAATAATCAAGATTGTGAATATGCAAAAGGAATCTTGAAAATGACAAACGATGATATTATTTTCACTGAATCGGCTCTCAACAGTTTTTTGTCACAATATGCTGATAATTCATGGATAAAAGAATTTGAATCTTCTTTTCTTCCATATATCAAATCACATGAAATAAAATATTATCACTTATCTGCTGACGAATTAGCTGCATACCCATTAGCTAACCTAAATGATGAAGAACGAATTGAAATAATTGAAGCACTTAAAGCACTCTCCATTTTTCCTAATTATTTAGATGATAGTATACCGGACAAATTGCATCGTATTATATTTGAATCAGATGAAAAAGAGCATAGTAAATAAAGTGTGCCCTAACTATAATAAAACCTCCAAACCTGCTTATCTTTACATCTAAAGCAGATTGGAGGTTTTATATGATTTCTACATCGCAGCCATAAATTCCTTCAAATATTCTATAGCAAAATAAAACAATACTCCTGCATAAACCAACCCTAATATCAGTGCAATAGCATTTGCCATTTTACTTTTACCCGAATTAATGTTTGTAATCAAATATGGAATTCCTACACCAGCCCCAAGTGATATTGCTACTAATATTGCACACACTATAATATCTACAATAATAATTGCCCATCCAAACATTAAAAACAGTACAAAACCCATTTCCTTATAAGAATCAACAATAACACCTACAGTTAAAGAATATAAAATCATTAATGTCGGATAAGCAGCCAAAAAAGCCGTTACACCTACAACCGTTCTTTCCAATGCTCCTCCTGCAATCATTCCAATTATAATGGCAATTACAAATAATATTATCAAAATTACTATATTAAAACTCTTGATAAAATGAGTGAAGTGATTAAATAACATATCCGTAATTCCTCCACCAATTATCATTAAGAAAACAAATAATGCTAACGATGTCATTTCATCCATTGATATCAAAGCAAAAAATACAATAATTAATAAAATAACTAGTAGTATTTCCATTTCTTTTCACTATACTCAGCATGAAAATAAATGCCTATGTACTTTTCCTTTCTCTATTTTTGCGTTCCCACATGAATCTTAATCTATTAAATATTTGTTTAATCAATAACACTATACTTTTACTATCAACACTTTTTTCTTTGCATATAAACAGTAACTTTTTAATAAATTGTACAATTTTTATATGTCTTTAATCCCCAGTATTTTGCTCGATTTTTTTCTTTTGGATTATATGTTTCTGTAAATGACCTTTTTATATATATACGATAAGCTGTATGATTGTTTCCTAATCTTAACTTACTCCCTGATTTCGTATCAAATTCACAAATCCATTTTCCCGATGTTGTACGCATAATAACATGCATAGTATCTTTAGATTTTATTTCTTTTCCATTGCTTTTATATGCATAAATTTTTACATATGCATCCTTCTTTAAATTGTCTAAACAAACTAATGTATACCCACATTCTTGGTTATAATTTACCAAATTTCCTGTTTTCCAAACTGCTGCTAAAACACTTGTCGGTACTACTGTACTCAATATTGATACAATCAAAATTACTGAAAGCAACATTGCGCATTTTTCTCTTAAACATACTACAAATCTTCTCATATAAACTTCCTCCATTCGTTTAATATTATTAAAATAAATTTCAACCATTAATAATTTATTTGTACTTCTTGGCTGATAAATTTATTATAACATTATCATTTATTTATATCTAACACCTAAAGTTTACACTAATAATATTTAAGATAAATCCTCTTTATGTTGACATTCACGCATTTGATTACCACTCAGTTCTTATTCCCATATAAAAATAGCTAGTCCCATTAGAAACAAATGCTTTTTTGATCCTTTTATTTCCCAAAAATCTATGTTCTGTTGTAATTGCTCCGTCTACAACAAAAACTTCTGCAGCTACAAAACCTTTATTTTTTAATTCCAACCTAATTTCTTCTGTTAGTTGCTCAGCGTAACCTTTTGGGAAACAATATGCTGAAGAATTATGTAAAACTTCAGTATTTATCCAGCCCATTTCATTAACGGTATTAAAACATTGCAAATTACAAGGGCACAAAAGTCCATAGTGACAATGTATAGGTAAATTCAATTTAGCACAACGATAGCAATCATTAATATAGGCATCGTTATTAATGTAATTTCCACAAACCTTCTTTGTATTATCATTAAATTGCGGAATTCCAAAACTTATACTACACCTTCCACTCGCTGCTGCTCCCTTACAAGCCATTATAAATCCTTGAACAATTATACTAGCAAAGTACTTAATTGTTTTTTTCTGTTCTAGTACTCTTTCATTATTTATCTCACTTTGTGTTTTTGTATTATTCCTTAATAAATCTTCAAAACTCATATGTTATTTCCTTCCTTGTAATAAACCCTATCCTCCAAGTTATATATATCTATTGTATTATGTAAAAACTTATCAATTGGCATAAATTATTTATTTTCTCCAAAATTCGATTTTCTCTATTAGTTTATTCACATATTCATGCAATTCATTAAGCTCTGCACTTACAGTTTTATAAATTTTCTTTTTCTTAATTTTAGCAAGAAACGAATACTTCCATTTTTTTTCAATGTAATTATCTATTACATGTATCCCATAGTAACTTAACTCTCCAAATATAAACATAAACAATATAGAATAAACGCCAAACGAAATTGAAAACGGAAGTTGTAATTTTCCACTTGTAAATGCACGAAACAATAAATCTCCTTTTATGTTTTTTTCTACATAATCTCTGCATAATAATGAAAGCAAAAAGGATCCAACTCCAAATAAGAATGATATTCTCGCTATAAAAATTATCTTTCTTCTCCTCAGTCTTATATTGCCTATTGTGAAATATTTACGCTTCTCATAAAAAGACTCTCTTTTATATTTCCAATCTTCAAGGGCATCTAGAAATTGTTTCGCACTCTGATACCTTTCACCCTTATTGTATAAACATGCCTTCAGAATAATATTCCCTAATTCCTGATCAAAATTATTGGGTATATCAAATCTTTCTCCTTTTAATCTTTGGATGACTTCTGTTTCTCTTGAATATGTTGATTTTGAAAATGGAAGCTTATTATTATTTGCTAATTGATATAAAACCAAGCCTAAACTATAAATATCCACTCTTTCATCATAACTTTCCATTGATTTAACTTTAGCCTGCTCTGGGGCAATATAAGCCAATGATCCGATGCTTGTTTTTGCTATATTAGTATTTTGTACAATTTTAGATATTCCAAAATCTCCCAACATATATTCATTTCTTTGATTAATAAATATGTTTGCAGGCTTAATATCTCTGTGTAATATATTTTGACTATGACATGCATTTAATGCCTTACAAATATCTATTCCTATATCACAAATTTCACTTTCGGAAAATATTCTTCCTGCCTTAATTTGTTTATTTAAATCATCATACATATTCATTCTTATCAACAAGGCAAATCCATAACTATCATCAGCCTTCCACATGTGTTTTCGATAATCATTATATGAGACAATATTTGGTGAATCCTTTAATATATCCATAATTTTAATTTCAGCAAAATTATCACGATATAACTCATTACAATATTCAATAAACTCCTGTTGCATATCTGGAGATAATTCATCAAATTTTCCTTGTTCTTCAATCAGATTAATGAACTTCAATGCACCCACTTCAATTGATAAATCTGGATTTTCTCTGGTAATTTTAAATACTATACTGCTTTTATTAAATTCTCCATTTTCATCCCCACCCTTACCTAATATCTCACCTATTTCCCAATTATCAAGTGCTATTTTTTCTCCCGATTCTAAATCTCTCCACATATTTTATCCCTCGTGTAATAAAATTTTCAACGTTGCTTAATTCTTATGAATAATATTTGCAATCCCTTGTTTTTTATTTACTTGCTTTCCAATAAGATACAAGTGAGATTATCTACGCCTCCATTATCCAGTGCTACTTCCATCAGACGCTCAATTGCATTTTCTATATTATCGTTTTCACTTATTATTTTCTCCATTTCAAAATCAGAACACATATCATATAGACCATCCGTGCAGATTAATATTCTATCTCCATATAATAATTCCATCCACTCACTCTCTAGAGGCTTTATGCTCTTTCCTGTATAATCCCTTCCTACATACTCTGTAAGCTGATGTTTCTCTCTTTCCGGTGCTTCTTCCACAGTATCATATATTCCTACATCTGTCTTTAACTCCGCTAATGTCTGATCCTTGGTCAATCGAAAAATTTTTTTATTTCTGATTAAATACGCTCTACTGTCACCTATATGGTAAACCTTAAATCTTCTTCCATCTGTCATTAATACAGTTGCAGTTGTTCCACATACTCCCCCATCCCTCTGTTCCATTCTTATCTTATTATTTGCATTTAAAAAACCATGACGTACTGATTTATCAATTTCTGTCTGCTCTTTACACAAATCTATTCCACTTAATAATTTATCAAATTCCTGGGTTGCTATTAATGATGCTTTTTCTCCATTTTCACCTCCACCCATACCATCAAAAACCGCAAAGTACCTCCACACATATTTACAATCAGTTTGCTCATTTTTTATAACTTTATATGATTCGCAATTTTTGTTATTCGAACCATTTAGTAAATAATTATCTTCATTTTTTATTCTAACTTTACCAATATTTGTATAACCGGCAATACTAACATCTCTTATTTGTGTATCAACTTGTTGTCCATACATATCCGCTAATATTTCTTTAATTTTTTTACTATCTATTTTGTTACTTATCGTTCCCATTATAGTCTCTCCAATTCCTATAAATTCATATTCCATTTTTATATACTATCACCATTTAAGTATTCTAGTTTTTCCCTTGCTGGTTCGTAACCTTTCTCATAACTTTGTTTTAAATATAATTGTGCTTTCGCCAAATTTTTTTTAATTCCGCCCTTTCCACAACGATATATTTCTCCTACTATATAACAACTTTCCGGGCGTAATTCATATATTTTTCTATGACTAATTCCAAGTGGTGCAAATAATTTTTTCAAATCACCATTAAGCAAATATAATGCGGTTTTATAATCCTTTTTAACACCAATCCCATAATAATACAAATTTCCCATTATCTCTCTTTCACTATCACCAAATCCCGTTAGACGTGTACATTCAATTGTTTCTTGACAATAATGTATCAGTTTTTTTAGGTTATCTGGATTATTACAATAACTACATCTATCTCCATACATTTTTATTTTACATTTGCTATAAAAATATATTTCAATCAAATAATATCCACTGTTCTCAAAAAGTACACACCATGACATTGAACTTCCTGGAACCTTTTTTTTTAAATTATCTCTCCCATATAAATACACATTTAAAAACAGCATCTCTGCTTTTTCAACATTCCTCTCTATCTCTCCTCCTTCCTCATAATAAATCAATGCCATGTAATATTGTGACACAATATCACCTTGTTCCATAGCTTTTGTCCCATATCTTATTACTTGTTTTGCATCCTTTTCAACATCATCGCCAAAATAGTACATCCTGCAAAGTTCTCTTTGTGCTTCAATGTAATTATTATCAGCACTTTTCTTAATATATTCA
>CANQVY010000082.1 GCA_947627405.1 uncultured Bacilli bacterium
TTCTAACATATCGAATTGACCTCCCTAAAATAGTCTTCAATTCGATTATGTAGGCGATTTTCATTTGTCAATTCGCAGAATCAACAAAGTTTGGTGCCTGTTTTTGTGCATTTCTTAAGTTGATGACATTGCCTATAAGGGACCTTTACCGGTCAGTACTTGTAAGCGCATCAAACAATCCGTTACAAACCACTTTTTCAAGCTGCTGCTAAAGCAGCTTTTTTGCTTTTGTCTGCTGGCTTACGTGTAAACAGGGCAATGTATTCCTTCAATGTTATTTAATCGTTTACTTTATCTTCTTCCAATTGATTTTTTATGTACTCCTGAATTTTTTGCATTTTTCCTACGGTATTTACGTAATGTCCTCTGCACCAAAAGTTT
Organism: uncultured Bacilli bacterium; assembly: GCA_947627405.1. GTDB lineage: Bacteria > Bacillota_I > Bacilli_A > RF39 > UBA660 > CALVUP01. The sequence continues at coordinate 382 of CANQVY010000082.1, forward strand.
CTGTTTCCATATTTGTATTTCAAATTCGCATGTCTGTCAAATATCATAAAAGAATTTTTTCCTATTTCCTACATACTGTGTTTTGGCACAAACACTATGTGATACTTGCGTTCCCATTTCATATTTCTAATTTTTTTAATGACTTATTCATTTTTATGACCATTCCTTTCCACTGTGCCACAAGGCATAAAAGGGAATGAAACCTAAGCCTTGTAGTGCAGCATTTTAAGATTTGTGTTAAAATGATACTCGAAGACACAGCACGCGGAGGTAAGTGGGAACAGCCGTTTTCAGATACTGTTTTTGTAATATCTGCCCTTGATGTTTGAATTTCAATAGAATAAACTTAATGCCATCAAACCCCTACTCTTTTACCTAGAATTATATCAAATAATATTATAATATTAAGAATTGTAAAAATATGACTAATGTTTGCAATTAAAATAATATTATGTTATAATTAATATAATTTACTGTGTAAAATTGGTTTGTAAATTCAAATGAGATATCAATACTTTTCTTTCTAAGAATATTAACTCGATTAAATATCTTTTGGTTTACCAATAAGGAAATATAACTAAACTGCACATGAAGATATTTGTAATTTTAGGTATTCTATTTACAACATATTATTTACAATGAAGTTTAAACATTATTACATAATACAATATATAACTAAAGCAAAGTGTTTAAAGGAGAACTAAAATATGAAAAGAATATTTATAAATTTAAAATATATAAATAAAAATGCTCTATTATATGTAAGTTTATTTTTTACCTTTTTAAGTACAATTGGATTATTTATTCCTATAAATACATATTTTGCAGATGATATGAAAATATTTTCAAAGATCCTTTTTTGTTTTCTATTTTTGTTATGTACCTGGGGATTATGTTTTTTGTTAAGTTGCTTATATGTACTTTCAAAAAGCAGAATTAAAATAATGGATGTTGGTAATAATCATTATGTTTATGTTCAATATGGAGATATTTTTTCTTCTGAATTAATCTCTGAAAAATATTTGCGACGCAATGTTGTCATACCTGTTAACAGATGTTTTGACACAAAAGTTGATGATAATCTTATTTCTAAAAATACGCTACATGGTATTTCCTTTACAAAATTATGTAAAAACGGTATTTATACGCAAGAAGAATTAAGTGAAAAAATAAAAAAGTGTTTAGATAAAAAAATTATAAAAAATTAACTATGTCTCAAAAGAAAGCCGGGAATTTAAAAAGATACGAAAGCGGTACAATTGTAGAATTACCCGGAGAAAACGGCATTGTATATTATTTGCTTGGTTTAACAACATTTGATCATGAATTACATGCAAATGTTAGTGATGAGGAATATGTATTATCACTAATAAGATTATTAATATATAATAATAAACATTCTCAAGGATATCCTTTAATATTACCTCTTATAGGAGCTGGTGCAGCAAATAATTCGAGCAAAAGTGAACAAGATATTTTAGAATATATTGTTAAGCTAATAAAAATCAACAAAGAACTTATCAATAGTGATATACATATTATTGTTAGGGAAAGCGGCAGATCAGATATTGCGATTACCAACTTATAGAATAATTTGAATTTACAAGAGGTACGAAACATGGAAAAAATTGTAGGCATATCATATACATCAAAAAATAAAAGTCAGTTTGAAAAAATAAAAGATAAGTTGAACTATTTAGGAATTAAGTTTATAGATTATTGTGAAGAAATAAAAATAAAGGACAGCATATATAAATTTATGAAATCCATGTTGAATTTTGATAAAATATTAGTATTAATAAGTAGATCATATTTTTACTCTAATTATTGTTTATACGAATTATCACAAATCATAAAGTATAAATCTAAGATTATCATTATTTATTTAGAAAAAAATTTAGATATTGAAAATTTACTTGCAGAAGCAAAAAATGCAATAAAAAATAATACTGAGGTCAAACCTCTGTGGCTGGAAAATGAATTTATAAATATCAATTTGGAAAAAATAATTGACGAACTGGGACTTTTAATGAACGAAAAATATCTGTTATATGATGAAATATTTACACCAAAAGGTATATGCCAACTTTTAGATATTTTAAAATATACTCCTGAAAAATACATAAATACACTAGAAGATATTATTAAAAAAGATAAATATAAGGAGCGTGAGTTTTGCTTTAAAGAATATTTAAAATATGCTCCTGTAAATGAAATTTATAATTATTACAAGGCTATTTCATATGAAAAAGAAGGATATATTATAGGAGCTGATTATTTTTTAGATCAGTCAATTGAATATGATCCTAAATATATAGCATCATATATAAAAAAAATTGATCTAGCATTTAAGTACCCAAATTTGATATCTATAAATGATAACTTTATTGATAATCTTGAAAGTATTCCTAATGTATCAGATGAAGATAAATTTAACATTAATAGAGCTAAAGGCTTGTTTTGGTTTAATAAAGCAAAAGTCTCAAATGATAAATTTACAAGGAGAAACCTATTAGAAGAATCCATAAATTGTTTTAAAAATTCATTGAAATATGGAACAGAAAACAAAGAAACTATTTATAATAATTTAGGGTTGGTATATGAATTAATTAATGATATAAGTAATGCTGCAAACTCATATTATACGGCAATCAAAATTTCTAATAATTATTATCAGGCAATAAATAATTTAGCTCTTTTATATGATAAATATTTAGGAGAAATTGAACTTTCTAAAAAATTATATGAAACGTGTCTTAAAATAAAACCGGATTATGAATATGCATTGAATAATTACGCTTTGCTTATGGAAAAAATAGATATAAAAAAAGCCATGGAAATATATTTTTATATTTTATGTAAACCGCATACTAGGACAGATTCTATTTCGAATTTGGGACTTATATTTGAGGAGGAAAAGATTTCGACAGAAACAGCCAAAACATTATATAAAATTGTTTTAGAAAAAAATCCTAAGTCCTTACCCGGAAAATTTAATATGGGAAACTTTTTACGAAGAAACAATGCCCCTTATAAAGAAGTAATGAAATATTTTTCGGAAGTGCATTCTGCCATGCCTCAAAATGACGTGGTACTTTTATCATTAGCTTTATTGGAACTTAGAGAAGGAAATTTGCAGGTTTCAACAAGATATTGTGATGATGCTTTGACCGAAAATCCTAAGTATATATCTGCTATGTTTTTAAAATTATATATAGAGATAATAACTAAGTTCAATTATAAAGATTTAATTTTTCAAGCAATAGCATTTATTAGTAACTTAGAACCAAATGATGTTACGCCTTTGATATATAATTTAATTTCTATATTTTATCTGAATGATGGAAATATAAGTAAAGCACATGAATGGCACAACAGAGCAATAAAAATTGATAAAATTTTTGATGTTAAATTGAATATAGATAATCCTTACTACGGAATGGATTATCTTGAACATAAATATACCCAAGAAGCAAATGGGAGAATATATAAGCATAGAATTGAGAATTTCAATTTGGATAGTCAAAAACAAAGTATTTTGCATTTGTTGAATTATATTAATAATAATATTAATGAATAATAATCTCAATATATCTTAAGCCAATATTATATTTTACTTATAGAAAAAATTTTTAATTCTAGGCAGATCATAATATAAATATGTAGTATAAGAAGTGAGGTGTATAAGTATGGCTGTAATTCCTGAATTTTATATTATGGCTGTAACAGCTATAGGTGTGCGTTTAGATAATAATATTAAATGGATTGGTACAGGTTTTTTTATATATAAAACAATTACGCCTAAAGGTGATATATGCCTTATGCTTGTTACAAATAAACATATATTTAAAGATAAAAGCAGCATAGTTTTAAGGTTAAAAGAAAAAGGAAGCGAATCTTTCAATACTATTGATATTCCACTTGTTAAAAACAACAAAAAATTATATAAAGAGCATCCTAAAGAAAATATTGATATAGCTGTTATGCATATTCATGCTAATGTTTTTTTAGATAATAATTGGGGATTTGCTGCTTTTAACATAGATGAACATATGATGACATCTGATGAATTAAGGAATGAAGGCGTTGATGAAGAATCGCTTGTACATATGCTTGGATTTCCGTTTGGGCTTGTTAATATAAGTTCAACTTTACCTATATGCCGTCTAGGTTGTGTTGCTAGAATTAGTTCTGCTCAAATCAAGGAATCTCACAATATCCTCATTGATATTCAAAATTTTTCCGGCAATTCAGGTAGTCCTATAGTTACACGACCAGAAATCACAAAAATAGTCAATACAAAATCTTTAAATAAATCAGTATTATTGGGAATTGTTCATTCATATATTCCGTATCACGAAAGTCTGGTAAATGTAAACACAGGTGAAGTTGTTGAAATTAGAAGTGAAAACAGCGGAATTGCACTTGTTCATCCTGTTGAATTTATTAAAGAAGTTGTTGATGAAGTCATAAAACCATTTGCTTAATATTATAAAATTTAAAAAAAAACAAATAAATGATATACCAATAAAAGATTACAAGGTAAAATTGAAATCCTTGAGGCGACTAAAAATAAACACTTTCTCTCAAGAACCAGGGCGGTACATACGGTGAGTTAAGTAGATATGTGGAAACATACTTGAAAAATTGCGCAAAATGAATATCAAGAACAAAATGCACACTTTCTTACAAAAATGTCCTTGAAATACCAAGTTTTAGGAGCTATCACATATTTTAGGGTACTTAAGCATAAAACTACTGCTCACCAATTATTCTTTAAAATTATTATAGAAAGCTAATTTACAGAAAAATTTTCACACAGCCGATTTTGAGAATAGGTTTGAAAAATTGAATAATTATCGATAAAGCTACCTCTTATATTCTATCATAGAGGCAAAGGCAAAATCTGCTCCGTGCTTTTTATTCTAACGATCATTGGATTTTAATACATCTGTCGCAAAATAATTGTTAATGAAATCTCTTGTATATAGAGCTTCAACTTTTTTTGTTATCAGTATGGTCAAATTATCCAGAGACCTTGTTAAGGCTACATAAAGTAAATGGCTCATTTTATTATCTTCGGTTTTTTCTCGAAATAAATACGGCGCTAAATCAGTTGTTAGGACAAAAAGACACTTATCTGCTTCTAGTCCCTTAATTATTTCAATCGAACTTAAAACTACAGCATCGGACAGATTGATTTTTTCCGGTGTAAAAGCCGAAATCATTTGCCAATAGTCCTTATTAGATAATCTGTTAAAAGCGCCTCTTTTAACCCAATTTGAGATTATTTGTTTAGCATTTTCGGACAAATCAAATTCTTTTAACATTTGTTCAGTAATATAATATGCAGCTCTTCTTACTTCCATGTCATTCTTTTGATCATGCCATTTATCATCCATTGCACGATAAACCATATAAAATAAAGTTTCAAAACGTTGATTATGCTCTTTTTTATCATGTGTACAGTATATATCACGTTTCATACTTATGTATCGAAGGCCATAATTTTCAGCATCTATATACTCTTGAAT
>CANQVY010000083.1 GCA_947627405.1 uncultured Bacilli bacterium
ACTTTTACAAAAATAGAAGAGGAATTTAAAATCGTTTTTAAAGATCTTTTTGGCGGAGGTAGAGCTTCTTTAAAACTTACAGATCCTACCGATTTATTACATACAGATATTGAGATTATTGCTTCACCACCAGGTAAGAAATTAACTACAATAAATCTATTATCAGGTGGAGAAAAGACTTTAACGGCAATTTCTTTATTATTTGCTATTTTAAATGTTCGAATTGTACCATTTTGTTTATTTGATGAGGTAGAAGCGGCTTTGGATGAAGCCAATGTAGATCGTTTTGGTCATTATCTTAGCCATTATAATGGTAAAACGCAATTTATTATTATTACACATAAAAAGAAAACCATGGAATTTGCAGATACACTTTATGGAATTACAATGCAAGAATCAGGGGTTTCTAAATTGGTTAGTGTTTCTTTAAAAGATCGATAGTTGACAAAAATTGTCAACTATTTTATTTATTTGTATTTTATAAGTAAAGAAATATAAGAATATGTTATAATAAATATAAATAGGGAGTGGTTCCATGAATGATTTAGATCAAATAATTGAAAATTTTAGTAGAGGAAAGATAGATACTAATACAATTGCAGTTCATATAGATCAAGATAATAAAGTAGTTGCACATCAAGGACAAAATGATGTACAAGATCTACCTTTTGAATTCTATAAAGATATACTTGAAGAATCTTTAATCTGTTACAATCGAGCGAGGGAAATAGAAAATTCTAATGAAGGATCTGTTACTTTTTTATATACATCAAGAAAAGAAAAAGATACGAATACGCCAATTACAAATAATTATATTTTTACAATTAATAGACAATCTTATGCCTCTGTTTACATAAATAATTTTAGAAATATGAAAGAAAAGATTATGAGTAAAGAACATCAAAAAGAGATTTCAAAAGAGGAGGCTCAGACAAAACGAGAAAAAATCAAGCAAATGATAAAAGATTACATTGATAACAAGAAGGAAAAACTTAGTAATGTTACAATTGATGAGAGGATTGTTAAAATAATTGCTACCGTAGGAGTTGTGAGTCTTGCTGTTGGTGCAGGTATCGTTATTGGTCAAAACATGGAAGTTAACAAAAACAATCCATATGATCATCAAAAGATTAGTTTTAGTGAGATGGTCGATTCTCTTTTAAGCAACAGTGATCCTGGAAATTATGGACCACCAGCTTTAGAAGATGGAGAACTTACACCTGAACAACAAACTGAAAAGGAACAATATGAACAAGAAAAAAATGCTGAATTTGAAGGGATCTATAATGATTATTTAGAATCTAGACCAGAATTAAAACAAGATGTTGGAAATAATATTATGAAATAAATCTTGAAAAAAGAAAAATTATATATTATACTTAATATAGTAAAAAGAATAAAGGAAGAGGTCATATGAAAAAGAAAGAAAAAATTAAAAAATTAGAAAAAAACAACAAATGGTTAAAAATCGTTATTATTGTTTTATCTGTACTTGTACTTATTGGAATTGGTGTATTAGCTACTCGATCTATTATTAAGAAATTCATAGTAAAATATGAAGATATTGATTATTTAATTGTGGATAACGAAGGGACTTTGACTGGTTTTAGTGAGTATAATGTTACACAAAAGAAAAAAGTTGAATATAAAAATGGAGCAAGAACAGAGGATAGTTATAAATCTGGAGATAAACTTATATCTTTGATTGAACAACAAGAAAAAGAAGTTGTTGTAATTCCAAATACAGTAAGAAATATACAAAAGGAAGTTTTTTATGGAATTGATTTTATAAAAACTTTAAAAATTGATATGAACATCAATAAGATTGAAGATAATATGTTTTCTGCTACTTCAATTGAAAAAATCATTTTACCAGATTCTGTAAAAACAATAGGTGTTAATGCTTTTAATGGAAGTATAAAATTAAAGGAAGTTGAAACTACAGCAAAGTCAAAACTAGAAAAAATTGAATCAGGCGCTTTCTCTGGATGTTCTTCTTTAAAAACAATTAATTTGAAAAAGATTAAAGAAGTAGGAAAAAATGCTTTCTATGGTTGTAATAGTATCAAAAGGATCTATCTATCTAAAAAATTAGAAAAGGTAGGAGATAACGCATTTAAGTATTTAGCAAATAATTCAGAAATTGTACTTGAAAACATTCAAATTAAAAGGCTATTGAATGGAAATTATACATTAAGTAAAACAAGTATTAAACTTGATTCAAAGGCATTTAAATAAGCAAATTACTTGCTTATTTTTTTTATGATAAAAAAATAAATCTTTACTAAGTTTATAAATTTATTTATAATAATTTATATGAAGAAATATATTAAAGGTCATTTTAAAAAATCAATTTTTGAAAGTGAGACGGGTTATTTAATCGGTCTTTTTAAGGTGTTGGAGACCAATGATAAAGAAATAGAAATTTATTTAAATAAAACGATTACGTTTACAGGCTATTTACCAAAATTAAATGATATGGATACATATATTTTTTATGGTTCTTTAGTCGTTCATGAAAGATATGGGGAACAGTTTAACGTTACGTCTTTTGAAAGATGTTTGCCAGAAGAAAAAGATAGTATTGTAACTTTTTTAAGTAGTGGAATATTTAAAGGCATTGGTGAAGCTAAAGCAAAAAAGATAGTAAAGAAACTTGGGAAAGATGCTTTACAAATTATTCTTTCAAATCCAGAGAATTTATTATTGATCCCTACAATTACTCAAAAAAATGTAGATGTTTTACATGATAAATTAGTGGAATATTCTACGAGTTATCAGACGATTGTGGAATTAGGTCATCTTGGTTTTTCTACAAAGGATTCTATTGCAATTTACAACGAATATAAAGATCAATGTTTGGATAAAATAAAAGAGGATATCTATCAACTTATCGATGGGATTCCGGGTATTGGTTTTAAGAAAATTGATTTTATCGCTTTAAAACAAAATATGGATCCACAAGATATTCGCCGTGTGCAAGCGGCTATTCTTTATGTTGTAAAAGAAATATGCAATGTAGTGGGACATAGTTATTTATCAAAAGAAATCATTTTATCCAATCTATATAAAGGAATTGGTAAGGTATCTATTGAAAAAGTTGAAGAAGCTTTGCAAAAAATTATTGCTTCAAATAAAATCATTGTAGAAGAAGATAAGTATTTTTTAAAGGACATGTATGATGCAGAAAATCATATTGCCTATCGTCTTTCTTATTTACAAAAAAAGAATGAAAAGATAGATCAAAAATTAAATCGATGGATTAAAGAAATTCAAGAATTGTATCAAATCAATTACAATATGGAACAAATAGAGGCAATAAGAAATGCACTTTCTAAAAGTATTTTAGTTATTACTGGAGGTCCTGGGACAGGAAAAACAACAATTATTAATGCTATATGTGATATTTATAAATTAAAAAATAATTTAACTCAAGAGAAATTTTTAGAGGAAGTGGCTCTTTTAGCACCTACTGGAAGAGCATCAAAAAGAATGGCTGTATCTTCAAGATGTAGTGCTTCTACTATTCATCGTTTTTTGAAATGGAATAAGGAGTTAAACAAATTTCAAATCAATCAAAACAATAAAAGTAAAGTAAAGATGGTAATTATTGATGAAGCGAGTATGATTGATACCTATTTAATGGATAGTTTATTAAAGGGACTTTTTTATGATACAAAAATTATTTTAGTAGGAGATCAAGATCAACTTCCTAGTGTTGGTCCTGGGCAAGTGCTTAAAGATATTATTGAAAGTGGTAAAATCAATACAATTCAATTAAATACATTCTATCGTCAGAAAGAAAATTCAAATATTATTACTTTTGCGGATCAAATTAAAAATGATATCTTAGATACTCGTATTTTTAATGAGGAAGAAGATTTGACGTTTATTTCCTGTTCAAAAGAGGATGTTAAGCATCATGTAACAGAAATTATAAATTCTTATGAATTAAGAGAACAACAGCAAATCCAAGTTCTTTGTCCTATGTATAAAACACAAAATGGTATTGATGAATTCAATGCTTTACTTCAAAATCTTTTAAATAAAAAAGAAAAAACGAAGGAAGAATTAAAAGTAAATGATACTTTATTTCGTGAAAAAGATAAAGTAATGCAACTTACCAATATGCCCGATGAAAATATTTTTAATGGCGATATTGGAATTATTAGTAAAATTAATAAATTTAATAAAAAAAATGAAATTCTTGTTGATTTTGACGGAAATTTGGTAAAATACAGTGGAAATAATTTAAATAATATTACTTTAGGATATGCGATTAGTGTTCATAAGTCACAGGGAAGTGAATTTGATTATTTGATTTTACCTATTGTGAAAAATTATAATCGAATGTTGTATAGGAAACTGATTTATACTGCAGTTACTCGATGTAAAAAAAATCTCTATTTAGTTGGAGAATTGCAAGCTTTAAAAATAGCTATTCATAATAATGATGTAGATATTCGCAAGACTTCTTTAAAAGAGAGAATTGTTTCTAAAGTATAAATAAAGAAGATTGGTTCATAATAAAAATGGTATGCAAATACCATAAATCATATTTTCTAAAGAGGTGATATTATGAAAAGATCAAATGCTATTATGGTCGGTGCGGCTATGATGGCTGCAGGATATGGTATGTATAGATATTATAAAAGTCATACATATGAAATTAATCGTTGTGTAAAAGATACAATGAAGAAAATGAAAAAATCAATGGAAGAAATCGATGAAAATATGATGTAAGAAGCTTCAAGCTTCTTTTTTAAAATAAAACATGTGATAGGTACATAAATAAAATTCCAATTATAAAAAAGAGAAAAGTTAATTTTTTATGCTTATATGAGAAGGAAGTGGATAGAAGTTCATAAATGGCGATTTGTATCATGATTCCTGCGATTATAGCGTATAAAAATCCCATGAATAGGTTATTCACTATCTTTGATAAAAAAACAAAGGCCAGAAGAGCTCCTAGGGGTTCAGATATACCAGAGATAAAGGTATAAAGAAGGGCCTTCTTTTTATTTTTTGTAGCATAATAGATTGGAATAGAAATGCTGATACCCTCAGGGATATTATGAAGTGTAATCGCAATGGCTAAAGATAACCCTAATTTTGTGTTTTCCGTTGTTGTAAGAAAGGTGGCAATTCCTTCTGGAATATTATGCATAATAATGGCAAGCATAGAAATGATGCCAACTTTATAAAGTTTATTATATTCTAAATTAGGTAATTTTTTATCTAAAAACATAGAAATCAATAAGCCTATTGACATTCCAATTAAACAAATAAGAATTGCTGGGACTTTAAAAAAGACGGTTTGAAATAAATGAATCGATTCTGGAATTAGATCGGTTAGTGAAACACAAATCATTACACCCGCAGCAAAAGCTAAGGATGCTATTAAAATTTTATTGTTTTTTTTATATATAAAAATTAAGATGCTTCCAATCATCGTAGAAAGTCCTGCAAGAGTTGTAAGAATAAAGCCTAATGAAATTGCATTCATGCGATCACCAATTCAGTATATGTCTAAAAGAAAGAAAAAAGAAGCGATTCATCCTTGGATTGACAAAAAGAATAAAAAATGTTATTCTAAAAGCCAATTAAAAAAGAGTGTTTAATTGTATAAAAATATGGGG
>CANQVY010000084.1 GCA_947627405.1 uncultured Bacilli bacterium
CCTAATCCATCTTCTAGTAATCGTATTTTGGATGTTTTAGAAAAATATAATTCTGTAGCCACTTTTTTTGAACTAGGTAATTTAGTTGAAGCTTATCCAGCTGTTGTTAAAAGAGAAGAAAAGTTAGGCTGTGAAGTGGCTTCCCATTCTTATCAGCATGCTGATCTTACGACTTTATCGCGTGAGGCTTTACTCAATGATATTTCAAAAACTACGAATGTTTTTGTAAAAACTTTAGGGCATAGTTATTCACTTGTTCGACCTCCATATGGAAGTGTAAATCAATCCGTTCGAAACAATATTGGGCATCCTATGATTTTATGGGATATCGATACATTGGATTGGAAAAGTCGAAATAAAAAAAGTATTTTAAATGAAGTAAGAAAATGTAAAGATTATGATGGAAGAATTATATTGATGCATTCTATTTATCAAACAACTGCAGATGCTGTTGAAGAATTGGTGCCTGAATTAATTGATAAGGGGTATCAATTGGTAACGGTTTCCGAGCTAGCTAAATATAAGGGATATAATTTTTTAAATAATGGAACAGTATATTATAGTTTTCGATAGGAAATACGCTATCTTGACAATTTTTCTTTTTCCATATAAGCTTTAAATGGTATAAGATAGGGGATCAAATATGAAAAATCAAAAAGGATTTAGTTTAGTTGAATTGTTGGTTGTTATTGCAATTATTGGAGTATTGATGTTGTTGTCTTTTCCATTAATTGATCATTTTGTACAGCAAAACAATCAAAATAAATATAGTATTTATAGAAATGTCATAGAAGAATCGGCAAAAGAATATATGTCTGATTTAGGATTTCTTGTTTCAGGATGTTATGAAATTAAAAATGAAGATCAAAGTGGTTATGCAGTTTTGGAAGAAGAAGGTTTTTTAAATAGTGTGGATGAAGATTGTAAAGATACAAAGGTGTATGTAATCAGTGATTCACAAGGAAAGATTACGGATTATAAGATTAATTTAACTTGTAATGGTAAAGAAGTACTTCAACCAGAATATACATCGAAAACTTGTGATTATGAAATTGTACAATATAAAGAAGGTTATTTTTCAAATGGGGATATTTTGGCCAATGAGCCGGAATTAAATGAACAAATGATACCTGTAAAATATGATGGTAAAGATTGGGTAGTAGCGGATCCAAACAATTTGAAGTACTCTTCTGTTTTTGAGGAGGATTATTCTTGGTATAATTATAATGATGAACATCTTGCTAATGCGGTTTATATGAAATTTTCATCTGATTATGTGAATAATCAAGGCTTTATTCGTGGTAAAAAAATTGATGAGTCAGATGTAGAAAGTTGGTGGGTATGGATTCCACGATTTGAGTATCAAGGGAAAAATATAAATTATATAAAGGGAAAGCAAGAAGCAAATACAAAAGGATATAAAATTCATCCGGCGTTTACTACAACCCAAAATTCTGGTTCTAAGCAATTATCAGGTTTTTGGATCAATAAAAACTTAAGTATGAAAGATCAAAAATATACAATTTATGATTATCTTGAATATGGTATCGGTTTTTCTTCTTCCCATCAATCTCATGTAGTCAGAGATATAGAATGGGATGCGGCTTCTTTGATCAATTCTAAAAATATAACAGGACTTAATAATATGGATACAACTCAATTCACGGGTGGAAATTATGGAGGAAGTACGAGATATGCTTTTAATCAAGCTTCAGCTTATATCAGCTATACCACACCGACAAACACCAAATATATTAATGATGTCGATTGTCATGTAACAGGAGGAATAGGTGGAATTTCTCATCCATACACTTATGATTGTAGTGAACACTATAAAGTTTGTAGTTATGATCGTAAAGAATTATTTCCAACAGGTATACAATCCTTATCTCATCGTATATGTGATACAAGTAAAGATGGGCACAATTGTACGATGACCAATTCGATGGTTTTGACGGTTACTGCTAATGGATATCAATTGTTTAGTGAAGAAGAAAAAAAGGAAGAGTGGTATAAATATTTGGATATTTATGAGGATAAGAATTATAGCAATCAAAAAATAGAAATTTCAGATGTGTGTTCCAAGACAGCTTTTTATAGTCCAATGAGTGGATCCTACGAAGGAGATCCTTCTACTTGGGTCTTTAGAAATAGAGAGGTGCAAAATACGTCTCTTACTTATACAGTTACTTATGAAACGAATGATTTATTAAAACAGATGCAAGATGAATTTTTAAATTCGAATGTTGGACATACAACAAATATGAATGGAAAATCTTTTCTTGTTACAGCTGTTCCTTCCACGGATATAAAAACTTTAAAATATGATTGTGGCACACGAATTGCTATGTATTCTTAAAAATCTAGTTTTTCCTTTCTTCCTTTGATATAATAAAGATGGTGATTCTATGAAATATTTAGAGGAATATATACGATATTTAACTTTTGAAAAACATTATTCGGATTATACGACTTTAAATTATGAAAATGATCTACTTGAATTTATTGAATATTTAAAAAAAGAAAATATTGATTTGTTGGAAGTTGATTATTCTTTGATTCGTGGATATCTTAATTATTTATTTAATGAAAAAAAAGATACAAATACAACAGTCAGTAGAAAAATAAGTTCTCTACGAGGTTTTTATAAATATTTATCAAATAATAATTATATTTTAAATAATCCTTTTCGTTTAGTTTCTCTTCCTAAAAAAAGTAAGCATTTACCAAAATATTTTTATTCTAATGAATTAGAAGAACTATTTAATAGTTGTGATATTAAAACACCACTTGGTCAAAGGGATGAATTGATACTAGAAATGTTATACGCAACTGGAGTGCGTGTTAGTGAGCTTGTAAATATTAAACTTACGGATATTCAGATGCATGATTTATCGATCAAGATACTTGGTAAGGGAAATAAAGAAAGAATTGTCTCTTTTGGGGAATATGCTAAAGATGCATTGGATTTATATCTATCAAATGGGAGAAAAAAATTAAATTGTAAAAATAGTGAATATTTATTTTTAAATCATATTGGTGGTCGTTTAACAACTAGAGGTGTTCGTGATATTTTGGATCGCATGATTAAAAAGACGACGATTGATAAAAATATTTCTCCCCATATGCTTAGACATACTTTTGCAACCCATTTAATCAATGAAGGATGTGATTTGCTTGCTGTTTCCGAACTTTTAGGACATGAAAGCATTTCTGCTACTCAAATTTATACACATGTAACAACGGATCATCTAAAAGAAGTTTATTTTCATGCTCATCCAAGAGCTTATATGGATAAAAAAAAGAAATAGCGTTAAATTATGAAAAAACGTTTTGTAGAAATTAAGGCAAGGCGTTAAGTAAATAATTTACGTTTTTTTTATTTAAATTAAGTTAACCAAAAGTAAAAATTAAAAAATATTGATTCGGGGGGGGTAAATGATATACTTAAAATAGATAGATGAAATTTAAAGATTATCAAAGGTTTAACTTTATTTGTTTTTACAATATTTATAAATAGTGGTATTTGCATATTGAAATTATTTTTAATTTTCAGAAAAAAGAACTAGAAAGAAGTTGTTGTATATGAAAAATCAAAAAGGATTTAGTTTAGTTGAATTGTTGGTTGTTATTGCAATTATTGGAGTATTGATGTTGTTATCTTTTCCATTAATTGATCATTTTGTACAACAAAACAATCAAAATAAATATAATGTTTATAGAAATGTCATAGAAGAATCGGCAAAAGAATATATGTCTGATTTAGGATTTCTTGTTTCAGGATGTTATGAAATTAAAAATGAAGATCAAAGTGGTTATGCAGTTTTGGAAGAAGAAGGTTTTTTAAATAGTGTGGATGAAGATTGTAAAGATACAAAGGTGTATGTAATCAGTGATTCACAAGGAAAGATTACGGATTATAAGATTAATTTAACTTGTAATGGTAAAGAAGTACTTCAACCAGAATATACATCGAAAACTTGTGATTATGAAATTGTACAATATAAAGAAAAATATGGGGCAGGATCACAAGATGTATCTGGTGCAAATGTTCCAAAACTTAAGGAAAATATGATTCCAGTAAAATATGATGGTAAAGATTGGATAATAGCTGATGAAGACAATGTGAAATATTCTTCTGTTTTTGAGGAGGATTATTCTTGGTATAATTATAATAATGGATATTGGGCGAATGCAATTATTTTAAAAGATAATGTTTATACAAGCGATAGGAATAATATAGGGAAAAAAATTGATGAATCAGATGTAGAAAGTTGGTGGGTATGGATTCCTCGATATGTTGCAAATATACAAAATAAGGATGTTTCATTTTCAAAGGGTATTTATGATACTACAAAAGAACAATATGTTCTTTCTTCTGCTTTTACAAATAAAAAAACTCAAGAAGCTTTAACTGGATTTTGGGTTTCAAAGTATGAACTTAGTAATCAAAGTGGGAAAGTTTTTTCTATTGAAGCAAAGCAAGAAGAATATATTACGAATAAATTGGCTACTGAATTTATTGAGATTGGAAAAAGTTTTCGTATTTCTCATACGATTACACCAAGCGAATATGATGCAATTGCGGTATTGAGTTTGTCACAATATGGCGGTAAAAATATATATTCAGATTATACAACGTCCAATATGAGTGGGGTTTATAATATGAATAAAGATGTAGAATTTACAGCTGGAAATCTAAGAGGATTGAAAGATTGGCAAGTTGAGTTTTATTGTTCCATATCTGGCAATCAAATTGGTTGGGTGGGTAACCGGTTTTATGCACCGATTTACCCTGATTTTCCTTCTTGGTTTAATTTTTCTGGAACGAGCAATTTAGTTCAACAACCATATAATGATTCATATTTTAAAGAAAATATTATTGACATAGTAAATTTGGATTATAAATGGTATGTTTCTGGGGAAATATATCCACCTACGAAATGTACAGGATCTTATGGCTGTGCTAAAGATGGTAGTAAGATAGAAAATGAAGAAGGGCAAGGGTCTGCTTATTATGAACATGGTAAAATCATGTCTTCACCTAACCATTATGATTTTGATTATTTAGGGAATAAATTGGACTGGTTTATTGCTGGTTATCCAAAGTATAATGTTTCTTATGATGGGAAGTGGTCTATTGTAAAACAACCTTCAACAGAAACAGAAATTGCTCGTTTATGGATGTTTAAAGGCAATAATGGAATAAATAGTTATGAAACTTCCTATAGTGATATAACTATTGATCGATCTATAGAAGAAATTAAACAAGATTACTATGATAAATGTAGACCAAATGGAAAGAAGTTTACGCTAACAATTTATTTATCTTCAATTACAAAATATCAGGCAAGAGTAAGATCCGTTATTTACTAAATGTCATTTTCTGTAAAAAAGTGGCATTTTTTATTGAATATTTTTATCCTTATTGTTATACTATAATGGTATGGAAAGGAGAATGATTAAATGAAAAAATGGGTATACCTTTTTACAGAAGGTAATGCTGATATGAGAAATCTTCTTGGAGGCAAGGGTGCCAATTTAGCAGAAATGACTAATATTGGGTTGCCAGTTCCTCAAGGTTTTACAATTACAACCGAAGCTTGTA
>CANQVY010000085.1 GCA_947627405.1 uncultured Bacilli bacterium
AATGAAGAGGTAATTGTGGCCTATGGTGGTCGTGGGGGTAGAGGAAATACTGCTTTTAAAACACAAACCAATCCAGCACCAAATTTTTCTGAAAATGGAGAACCTGGTGAAGAACGACAATTAAAAGTGGAATTAAAATTGCTTGCAGATGTTGGACTAGTGGGAATGCCAAGTGTTGGAAAAAGCACGATTATTTCTTGTGTATCGGCTTCTAAACCTAAAATAGGGGCTTATCACTTTACGACTCTTTCTCCTAATTTAGGCGTGGTAAAAACAAAGGATGGTCGAAGTTTTGTAATGGCTGATTTGCCTGGATTAATTGAAGGAGCATCTCATGGGGAAGGTTTAGGAGATAAATTTTTAAAACATATTGAAAGGACAAAAGTAATTGCTCATGTTATTGATATGAGTGCGGAAGAGGGAAGAGATCCATATGAAGATTATATAAAAATCAATAAAGAACTTGAACAATTTAATAAAAAATTACTTTTAAAACCGATGATTATTATTGCCAATAAAATGGATATGCCTTCCGCCATTTCCAATTTAGAAAAATTTAAAAAGAAAGTAAAAGCTGAAATATTTGAAGTATCGGCAATTACAAAAGAAGGATTAGATCAAGTTCTTCTTGCCTTAGCAGATAAATTAGATCAAATACCAAATACTCCATTATATGAAGAAGAATCTTTTGAATCGCATGTTTTGTATAAGTTTAAAAAAGAAGAACCATATACGATATCAAAAATAGATAACCATTGGATAATTCAAGGAGATTCGATAGAAAAATTATTTAAAATGACAAAAATGACGGATGAAGGAATAATTCGATTTACTAAGAAATTAAGACGTATGGGAATCGATGATAAACTTGAACAATTAGGAGCAAAAGATGGTGATTTGGTTCGAATTTTAGATTTTGAATTTGAGTATAGAAAATAATATACTCATTTTTTTTGACATACAATCAAAAATGTGGTAAAATAAAGAACATTTAAAGGGGATGAAATTATGCATATAGAAGATAAGAAAACTCGAAATATGGATAGACAGGGAGAATTAAGTTATTTGCAATTACAATTGAAAAAGAGTATTGAATTAAAAGATGAAAGGGAACAATTTCGTCTATTAAATAAATTTATAAAACTTTCAAGTTTTTATGAATTAAACGAGATCGATCAAGTATTATATTGTCGTCTATTAAAATTTAGAGGGAATGTGAATCGAAGTATAGCTTTGCTAGAAGATATTATGAGAAAATCAGATTATAAAGCGCCTATTAACGTAAAACTACAACTTATACAAAATTATTTATATGTAAATGATTATGATAAAGCAGAACAATTATTAAATAATTGCTTTTATGCAAATGCGGAAAATAAAGATAAAATGATGTATCAAACCATTGTACAAGAAGGGTATAATAAACATTGGGTTGTAGCTGCTTTGGAAATAGCAAGACATAATAATTATATTTATCCATCTGTTAAAAGGAAATCATTGAGTTACTATGCTTTTCAAATCATGTATTATGATATTGAACATACAAGAAGTTATATGTATAAATATTTCTTAGAAAATCAGGGCAATCATCTCTTTGATGAAAGTTGTAGCATTGATCATTTAATCGAATTATCTAGACAACTCTTGCCTTCAGCTGTAAAATCAACAGACTCATCTGCCGTTGATTATTATTATTTTAATTTAGGACAATATGTAGGTAGAAGTGTAGATGGGCAACCATTAACGGGAATTAGGGTCGTTACTTTGAAAAATTCTCAAGATATTATTAATATAGAACCTTACGATGTAAATGATGAAAAGAAAATTCGAATTATTAATTCGGTTTCTATTCCATCAAAAGAAGAGAGGATCCCTCATAATAAAGAAAAACGAAAAAGTCAAATTGAGAGATTTAATGCTAGATATCATAAAAATAGCGAGTAAGGAAGTGTAGTGTATTATGAAAGATAGAAATAAAAATATAAGAAATACCGATGAAATTATAAAAGAAGAACAGCTTATTGAAAAATTCTTTGATCGAGATGATCGTGCATTATTAAAAACATTTTCTAAATATATAAAACATATTCCGCTTTCAAACTGGAATTATAGATATCAATGTAAATATGCTGAATTATTAAAATATAATGGAAATATAGAGACAAGTATAAAACATTATAAGAGATTATATGAAAAATCGATGAATATTCGAGCGGCCTATGGATTAATCGATTGCTATTTATATTTGAACGAATATGATAAAGCACTTACCATTATGAATGAAGTAAAAGAAAGCGGGAAATTACAATCTACAGATAAAAAGTTTTATTTGTATCAAGCAGAACTTTATCGTCATTTTCAAAGAAAAGAAGTCATTGATTTTTCAAAAAATGCAAGATATTATACGGCACAAATTTATTCTTACAATCAGGAGCATTTTCTTCAATATAATTCCATTTATTTTAATCCAAATATTGTAGATATGCCAAGCTTTAATTTAGATATTGAAATTCTTTCTCTAACCGAAGAAGTATTACAAGTCTTAGATAATGCAGTAAAATCTACGGATTCTGGGGTTGTCGATTATTATTATTTTGAATATGAACAACCAATTGGAGTTTCAGAACATGATCAACCACTTACAGGCTTAAAAGTGGTTACAATAAAAAATTCAAAACAAATCTTAAAGCTACAACCCTATGATGTAAAAGATCCAACAAAAATCTTAGTCGTTAATAAAGTTCCAAGTAAGAAGGCAACAGCAAACAATTACGAGGAAATAAAAAGAACGAAACAAATCGAAAAATTTAACCGAAGATATAATCGAGTTTAATCTTCGGCTTTTAAATAAGTATTTTTTCTTAAATTTTTAATTGTATTCTTAGGAAGTTCAAAAGTATAATAAACCTTTTTTTTAGGTAAGATCATTTTGTTTTTCTTTAAATTTTTATAATAATAAAGAACTTTATAATGGCGATCGGTCATAACAATATCAATATTTTCTTTCATAAAAAATGTATGTATACTATTACAATGGGGAAGAACAATCCCTTTTTTTATATTTTTTTTTCCAATAAGGCCAATTGCTTTTTGAATGAAAGAGGAATAGACATCTATTTCTATTTTTTCTTTTTCCATATAAATATACATTTTATCACCTATTAATACCAATATATCATATGAAAATATAATTGACAAATAATATTTAAAAGTATACACTTAATATATGGCAGGTGTTTAATATGAGAATAAAATTAAATAGAAAAGGCCAAGCATTAGTAGAATATGTATTAATTATAGGATTAGTTACACTTATAATTGTTGGACTAGTCGATTGGTTTGGTGGGTATTTGAAAGATTCAATTACGAAAACATCTTGCTCATTAGTTGACCAAGAATATGTGAGTGGAAAAAAACCGGGTCAAGGAACATGTAAGGAGAAAAAGTAAATATGAATAATGAAATTTTAAATTCTTTAAAGATACAAATGGAAAAGACAATCGAAAATTTAGAGAAAAGATTTGCATCTGTTCGTGCAGGGAGAGCCAATCCAAATAGCTTAGATGGAGTAATGGTCAGTTACTATGGAAGTTTAACTCCTTTGAAACAATTAGCTACGATTTCAGTACCAGAAGCAAAACAAATGGTTATTAAGCCCTATGATAAAAGTTGTTTATCCGATATAGAAAAAGCTATATTTGAAGCCGATTTAGGATATACACCAAATAATGATGGGGAATCGATTCGAATTGTTATACCACCGCTTACCCAAGAGAGAAGAATAGAACTTGTAAAACAAATAAAAAAAATTGCTGAAGAAGCAAAAGTATCGGTTCGCAACAATCGTCATGAGGCCATCGAGGAGATTGAAATGAATGAATTACCTCAAGATGAGGCCAAGGCTTTAGAAACCAAAGTACAAGAAATGGTAAATACATACAATAAAGAGATTGAAGAAAAATCCAAAGAAAAAGAACAAGAATTAATGACTGTGTAGTACAAATACACAGTTTTTATTTACTTTTTTAAAAAAATATGATATAATAGCTACATTAAAAAAGGGGGTGTAAAGATATGAAAGAAAGAACCTTAATCAATAATCAAGAAATTTGTAATCAATTAGATACACTTTTAATTGAAAAAGGCTATAAAACAAAAAGTGTGTTTAATACTGTACAGGGTTATACACAAGAAGAATTGGCACTACTGGAAAGTGTTATTTTAGAGTGTAGTGAATCCTTGGAAGATTTATTAAAATTACCAAATTTAAAAATTTTGAAAATTAAAAGTCAAAATCAAGAAACCGTTATTGAAAAAGATCCATTTCAAGTAAATACGATTCAAGATTTTTCGATTCTTTCTTATCTTACAAACCTAGAGGAATTAACTATAGTCAATGATCCAAATCTTCAAGAATTAGATTTAACCAACTTAACAAAATTGAAAAAAATCAAATTATGTAATAATTTAAGCTTAACAACCGTAAAAGGATTAGATCAGTTAACAGGTTTAGAAAACATCTTGATTTATGGAAACAAAAAAGAACCAGACATTGATCCAATGCGATACTTAGAAAATACAAAATCTGCTAAAAAGAATTATTTAGATATAACCATGTTTCATGATATGAAACAAAAAATGGCTAATTTTGAAGATGTTTATTTAAATTATACAGCAAGTTATGCTACGAACCTAGAGTTTGTAGAGAAAGTGGGTATTTATAATTATTATGTACCATTAAGATCAAGTGCGGTCATTCAATTATATAAAGAAGCAGAAAATATAGTAAATGGAATTTCTTTTAAATTGCTATTGAGTAGCAAAGACAAGATGAAAAGTTTATATAACTATACGAAAAAGAAAATTAAGTATGATTATGAAACTTTAGATCAAAGAGATACAGATTCTCTTACCATAGCTAGTAAAGACCAACAATTAAGCTATAATCTTAGTTTTCCAAATACAAGCTATAGTGCTTTAGTCAATAAAAAAACAGTCTGTGAAGGGTATAGCAATACTTTACGTTTGCTTTATCATATGATTGGAATAGAGAGTCGAGTGATTTATTGTAGTAAACCAAGTGAATTTATTAATGGATTAAATCATGCGGCGTTAAAAGTAAAATATCATGATCAATCTTTTTATATAGATGCGGATCCAAATTGGAACAAGAATGATGTTGAGTTTTTTATGATTCCAAAAGAGGAGTTTGAAAAAACACACGTCTTATCAGCAATCGAACAAGTTAAAGGTAGTGAGTCTAATGATGTTAAAAGATATATTAAATAATCAGTATATAGTTCCCAGTATAAATGCTGAAGAAAATGAATTTTATGAGTTGCAAGCATTAATTTGTCTTACGAATTCGTATTACAAAGAAAGATTTTATGCTGTTATTGATCATATAAAAGAAAAATATTTGTACCATAGTCAAACTGGAAATTTGATTCATGGTCCCAATCACATTGAAAGAGTGCTATTTTATGCAAATTGTCTTGCTCTTTTGTATCAAGTAAAAGGGGAAGATTATAAAATTTTAATGGATGCTGCTGCTTATCATGACAGCGGAAGAATTGGTGATCAGACGAGAGCAC
>CANQVY010000086.1 GCA_947627405.1 uncultured Bacilli bacterium
ATTCACCATTAGATACAGCAAGGGGCTTCTTTAGATCATTCTCAGTGGTTTCTGTTAAAGATACTATCCCGATATTTTTTAAGCTGCTAGCAGAAGGATAGGTTTTTTTTATGCTATAATAAGTATAATATCCACTCAAACCATCCTTAGTTTGAATATAGAGATTAGGTACCATTTCTATTTCTGAATATTTAACTCCGTTTTCCCAATTATTATTATCATTTTGTACAGCTAAATAGTATAAATAATAATTTTTTGAATTAGAACCATTAGCATTGTAATAAAGTCTTAAAGTACCTCCACGTTGTATTTGATAATCACATATCAAATACGAAGTGCTTGCTTTTGGATGAGGCATAAATAAAACGATTGAAATCAATGTAAATAATACATATTTTAATATATTTTTTGTTTTCATAAATCTATTTCTCTCTTTCAAGTATAATACCAGTATAAGTATAACATATATTAAATAAAAAAAAAATAGTAAAAACTATTTTTTAATTGCCTGTTGCATCATCGGTATTGTTATTTCCACCATCACTAGCTTTATTCCAACAAGTTATCCATGATGAACTATCACTGTTCTTATCACCAGCCGCAGATAAAACATTCATAATCAATTTGACAATTGTTACTACAAAGAACACAGCCACTGCAGCAATTACTCTTTTAATAAGCTTACTAGTAGACTCTTTAATGGCTTTATCATCGCTTGATAATACCGCTTTACCCAAATCAATAGATCCCATTAAAATCAACAATATTGGTATACCGATCTGTATAACATATAAAACAGATTTAATAATCCATACTATTGGTAATAAAGTCTCATCACAAACGTCGGCTGTTGAAACTCTTTCTAAGATTTGAAATAATTCCATTCTTTTATACCTCTCTTTCCTATCTATATTAATATTAATATAGATTTTAAATCTTGTCAATTTATTTCATTAAAAATATTTATTTATGGTAAATATTACCAATTATAATTCTTTATATTGATTTGTTTTGCCTGTTCATAATTTCTAGGTTTTTGTATTAAATTTATTATTTCGTTTGGTCTTAATGTAAAATTGTATATTCCCATATTTATTAAATTTGAAATATAATATTGGGAAGTTGTAATTGGCTCATTGGATAATAATATAATTAGATTGCTTGGTAAAATGTTGATTGCCATTTCTCGAATACTTTTAAGATCTTTATAATCTTTAATAGCTGTTAAATCAATAATAATCTTATTATAATTTAATTTGGATAATGTAGAAATAATATCTTTTACATCATATTCTCCTACAATTTCCTTTACTACATTATAATCATATCGTATTAAATACTGTCTATATTGATTTGAAATTAATATATTCATTAAATGCTCCAACCATCATTGCTAATCACTTTCATTGTCGTTGTATCTCCAATAATATTTAATCCTCCATTTTCTTGATTTGTTTGAAGTCCTTGAAGTATATTTGCCATAATTGGGACATTCACATAGATAAAAGTGACAACTGTATAATAACCAACTTTACAATTGGAATTATTTGTACCACAATATTTTGCTTTGATTGCATCATTATTTTTTACTTCATTAAATTTAATGCATATTCCACTTTTACATTTCCATTCAGAACCAGAGATTTTCCAATCTATTCCATAACCAACCGAACTTCTTTTACTCTCTATTTTATTTGCTACATCACTTGTTAATCCTTGCCCATCTTCTAGATAATCAAGAACCGCATCTTTCAATCGAAATGCCTTTGCATAATTAACTGAAAAAGCTAATATACAAGTTATAATAACTAAAAATATTAGAATTAATTGTAAAGTCCAAGCTCCACCTATTGCATCTCTCATTATTTATCACCCGATTTATATAATAGTTAGCATCCAGCTGGTTTTGGTACTTGATTACAATCAAGTGTTGTTGCACTATTAAATTGAGATTGGATTTTATTTTGAATTGTTGGCCACATAAAATATAATAGACCTAAAATTAAAGCTACTGCAATAATTGTAATTACTGTCATACTTAATTCACCTGACGCTTCCTTCATTTATACATACACTCCTCTCTATTTTATATATACATTATTATTATAACAAAAAATAATATTATTAACAATATTATTTTCCTTTATTTACAGTTTGTTTACTTATATAATTGATTACTAAATATACAAATAATAGAAAGATGTCCATAATTGCCAAAATTTTCCATATTTTATTGATTTGTATAGAAAAATTATTTAGGAAAATCTGCAACATATTACCAAATTTTTCCAAATTAAGAATTATATTGGCTAGAATATATTTATAGGATAAATCAAAAAGAATCATTATAAAAATTAAACACCCTATAATTCCTATAATTTTTTTTACTATTCTTAATTTATCAGGAGCAATTATAAAAGTAAGAATCATTAATAGTATTAACACAATTAATAAAATTTTTACATCAAAATTATTTATGGCTTTTACCAATTTTAGTTCCTCATATTCTTCAAATGTCTCATCCATATAACTTATTACTTCACGATTGACTTGATTTATTATTTCTTCTAATTTTACTCTTTGTGCTTTTGTTAAAATTTTAGAAATTTCTCCAACTTCCTCATAAGTATTATCAATGACCATCTTTTCATTATTTAAATAATTATAAATAATATCTGTTAATAAAGCATCTGATAAACTTTCAATATAATTGTTTACAACATCATTATCTATAATTTTTTCATCAACCCCAATCAAATTCATGCTTTTTGAAATATAATCATGAATTGTAACCAAAGAGTCTCCTGTTTTTTTATCTGAATAATGGATGATCAAAGTTGAAGTATCTATTTGATCTAATAAAGAAGCTACCATATCTTTTGTTAAAGATTTTTGAAATGAGTAAATTGCAATTGTAAAAATAGATACTATCGTTATAAGAAATAGAAGTAATCCTGTAAACATTTTTCTTATTTTATTCATTTTACCATTCCTCCAATAATTTGATTAATGTATATAAAATTTCTTGACAGGAAATTATTTCCAATTTTTCTTCTGTAGTATGTGCGTTTTTTATATTCGGACCAATTGATATCATATCCATGTCTTTTTTCTTTTGCTTTACTATGCAACACTCCAATCCGGCATGAATTCGTTTGGCTTTGATCTTTTTGTTTGTTATGTTTTTATATAGATTGATATATTTTTCCAAAAGTAAAGAAATTTTATTAGAAGACCATACAGGATAAGAATCTGAATATACATATTTGTAATTATAGGTATCTGCTATCCTTTCATTTTGTCTAATTATGTTATTTAAATCTTTTTCATCGCCACTTCTTAATAACGTCATGATTTCATTCTTATTTTTGGAAATATTTACCATTCCTATATTCGCACTTGTACACAAAGTACCATCATCAAATCTAGTAATTACATTTTGTCGACAATGAATCAAAAAATTTATAATATGTTTTGAAGTGGTTTCATCATAGGAATCTGAATTTTTTACAATGCTAACGTTTATTTTTAGATTTTGATCTTTTTGATTCAAGACCAATTGTTTTTTAAATTCTTGAATCTTATTTTCTATATTTTCGATATTGCTATGAACAATACATTCTGTATAATTACTAATGGCATTATCTTTTTTCCCTCCTATAAATTCTGAAATAAATATTTTTTCTTCCTTTTGTAAAAATTGTAACAATTCTGCTGTTAATAAATTTGAATTGTACAATCCTTTATCAATTTCAACTCCAGAATGTCCTCCAGCAAGATTAGATATCTCTATTTTATATGTAGGCAAAAAATTATTTATCCTTTCTTGATTTGTTTGATAAAATTTTGTTTTGATGCCACCAGCACTTCCAATAATTACTTCATTTTCTGTTTCGTTATCTAAATTGATAAAGTATTTTCCCTTTAATAAATTAAAATCAAAATTTTTAATTCCACTCATACCCTCTTCCTCATCAGTTGTAAATAAACATTCTAAATTTGGATGATTTATGTCACTTTCCAATATAACAAGCATATAAGCGATAG
This sequence comes from uncultured Bacilli bacterium, assembly GCA_947627405.1. Classification (GTDB taxonomy): domain Bacteria; phylum Bacillota_I; class Bacilli_A; order RF39; family UBA660; genus CALVUP01. Next base: position 4,048 of record CANQVY010000086.1, read on the forward strand.
CTACTCCATTGTCTGCACCTAAAGTCGTTTTATTTGCAGTAATGAATTTTTTTCCTATTAAAAGGTCTATTCCTTTTGTTTGAAAATCATGATTCGAAGTTGTATCCTTAATGCAGACCATATCTAAATGGCCTTGTAAAATAATTGTATCTTGTTTATTTCCAGTAGCAGCCTTTTTTATCAATACATTATTATATTCATCTTGAAAAAATTCTAAATTATGCTCTTGTGCAAAATGAACAATATAATTGGATATTAATTTTTCTTCTCCAGAATTTCTAGGAATCTTTGATATTTCATTAAAATAAAATAAAAATCTTTCATAAAATTGATTCATTTTTTTCTCCTTATTTTTTTATTTGTTTCTATTTTAATTATAGCACGTATTTATTTTTTATATAAATTTATATAAAAGTTAAGGAAAAAAATTTATATTAGACAATAATATGTTTGTAAAGCAAATTTAAAATAATTTATCAAAAAGGAGGAATTTTATGGATGAAAATATAAAATTATTAAAACAAAAATTTGAAGAAATACATAGTTTAGGCTGGATTAAAGGATACAGCCACGGAAAATGTTCCATAGGAGCAACATTTGAAAATCTAATTGGAAAACCTTGTGAAAATTTTGAGATTCCGGATTTTAATGGAATTGAAATAAAAGTGAAGGGACAATCTAATGAGCATAATTTATGTTTATTTAATTGTGCTCCTGATAGTTACTTAATGGAAGTCAAAAGATTAAAAAATGAATATGGCTATCCAGATAAAGATTATCCAGAATTTAAGGTCTTTAATGTTGGTGCAAACGCCAAATATAAAACAAAAATACCTAGTGGATATCAATTAAAGTTATATGTAAATTATAAATTAAATATTATTGAATTAATTGTATATGATAAACATAATAATTTAATCGATGATAAAACATCATGGTCGTTTGAACTTTTAAAAGAAAAACTGGAGAGAAAACTTTCCTATCTGGCATTTGTAGATGCAGATAGTTTTCTATCTAAGGGGACAAAATATTTTTACTATCAAAACATTACATTTTATAAATTAAAAAATTTTAATACCTTTTTAAAACTAGTGGAAAAAGGTAAGATTAGTATCGTATTTAAAGTAGGGCTTAGAAAAAGCGGCGAAAATTTTGGAAATAGTTATGATCATGGCACAGCATTTGTGATAAATAAATATAATTTGCCTTATTTATTTTATAAAATTAATTCATAATAACTTCGGTAGCTCGTTGGGCTAATTACTAAATCACTTTCGATACTGCCCGTTTACACCAAAAGGTTATGATAGAATGGAATATTAGAGCACATGGTTTGGGAACAAAAAAACTACTCGTATGTGAGTAGTTACTTTCTAATGGTCGGGAAGACAGGATTTGAACCTGCAACCCCATGGTCCCAAACCATGTGCTCTACCAAGTTGAGCCACTTCCCGAATACATGGCGCG
>CANQVY010000087.1 GCA_947627405.1 uncultured Bacilli bacterium
TCATCACTCACGCGGCATTGCTCGTTCAGGGTTTCCCCCATTGACGAATATTCCTAACTGCTGTCTCCCGTAGGAGTTTGGGCCGTGTCTCAGTCCCAATGTGGCCGATCACCCTCTCAGGTCGGCTACGCATCGTTGCCTTGGTAGGCCATTACCCCACCAACTAGCTAATACGCCGCAAGCTCATCTTTAAGTGAGGCTTTAAAGGCCTCTTTTAATATATAAGGACGTATCCTCATATATATAATCCGGTATTAGCAATCGTTTCCAATTGTTATCCCAGTCTCAAAGGTAGATTCTCACGTGTTACTCACCCTTGCGCCACTAAGTGGAAATCCAAATCCGAAATCGTGCAAGCACTCAATCTTCAATGGGCCACTTCGTACGACTTGCATGTCTTAGGCATGCCGCCAGCGTTCATCCTGAGCCAGGATCAAACTCTCAATAAAAAAATTAAATTTAAGTTTGAATAATTATTACCTAGCTTTCAAATTGACGTTTTGCTCAGTTTTCAAAGATCATTTTCTTCATGATGTAAACTCACAGTTGCTTTTAATACTATAACAAATATATCATTTAAAGTCAACACTTTTTTTCATTTTTTATTTTTTATTTGATATATTTGTGCGTTTTATCAGCACGCTTTTTAACTATATCAGACAATGTCATAATTTGTCAACAACTTTTTTTAAATTTTGTAATTTTTTAAAATATAACCTGTCAAATAATCTCACGTGCCAAAATAATATAACAAAATAGCAGTGTAAAGTCAACACCTTTTTGTAAAAAAATTTAACTTTTTTTTTACCCCGATTATATAATATGTTTTATTAAAAAAAAAATTACAAAATTAAATATTTTGTAACCTTTTTTTCACATCCTTATATATTGCATAATAATATTCTACCATACCTATTTTAAAAGGATGATCTTTAGATCTTGCTAAATTGATCAAATCCGTAAGTTCATCTCTTAAAATTCTATCTAAATTTTCTGGATAATGCATTTTCTGTTTATGATAATTATACTCGCCTCTATCTAAAACTTTAAAAGATCCATCTGGAAATACTCTTAAATCCAAGTCATAATCAATATATTTAATTGTATCCTCCGTAATAATGAAAGGAGAAGCAATATTACAATAATAATATATACCATCCTTTTTATATTGACCAATTACATTGAACCATTTATTTTTATAAAAATACATAATCGCCGGTTCTTTTGTTCTCCAAGTTCTCCCATCCGATTCTATTACTTTAGTTCGATTATTACCAAAAACTAAATATTCTTCATGGATTTCTAAAAGGACAGCTTCATCCCAGGCTCTATGAATATTCCCATCATGTTTGTAACTATGGATTTGATAGCATTTTCCTATCACTAATCCATTCATAATTTGCCTCTTTCCTATATCATTATACTCTTTTTATTTCTTTTTTTCAATCCCATAGAGTATAGCTACTTGATTTTATCAACAATTTTGTTATATTCTTGAAATTCGTTGCTAGAATGAAATACCAATTTATTATTTTCTATTTTCCATGATTTATGACTTTTTAAATAGGCTATTGCTTTATCAAACACGTGAAATACATTGATATAATATTCTAAACTATTTTCTAAACTTTTACGCATTGTACCTAAATCCTCATTTTCATCAATAGCAACCTCTTCATAAAAATTGATATATCTTTGTGGAAGCTTCTTATCATAAACATAGCTCATGATCTTTTTTTCACTCATCAATTCAATTAAATTTGTAAAATTTATTTTTATTTCCTCAATCGTTTTTTCTAAATATTCTTCAGTTTTTTCAAATTTAGGACCATCATTCTTGATATTATCAGCAGATAAAACATTCGATAATTTCTCTTTATTGGTAAGTTCATCAATCTTTTGAGCGGCATTCACTACATCTGATAAATACTTTTTAAAAGATTTTTCTATTTTTCGATATGTTCCTATTGAAACATATGTATTTAACTTTTTGTTTAAAGCTGTATAATTCATTTGATTCACTTGTGCTAATTGTTCTAAATTTTCAATTTCACTTCGAACAAGTGATTTTTGAATAATAAACAGATAAACTAAAAATAAAAATAAAGCAAGTGTAATGGTAATAAATACCATTATTTTCTTTTTGCGATTCACTGAAATTTTCTTATTCTTTTTTTTATTTTTATTTGCATTACTTATTTGCTGATCATCTAATGTTAAAAATTCGATTTCTTCTGGTTTTTCTTTCTTAATTCCGTTTTTCTTTTTTTTCATATGAATTTCCTTTCCATAATAATAAACAGCATAATTTATAGTATCACACATTGTAAAGTTTGTAAAATTTAAAAGAAGTAGTAGATTACTTCTTTTTTTAATTACATATTTACTTTATGTTCTATAGGAGTCCAAGTTACTTTTCTATGAAACAATAACGCAATAGCACAATGAATATATCCAAGCAAAAATATAGGATGATAAAACAAAAGTTTTATTCGCATTTTTCCATTTATATTTAATTTTCTTTTCTCTTTTATAAAAAGATAAGCGGTAATACATAAAAGTACAAAATATAGAAAGCCTAAAATCGCTATAATTGTAAAAATATACGAAACAACTCCACTTGAATTCGAAAAAATTAATACACATTGAAAAATTAAATAAACAAAAACAATTACTAACATAATAACAATAGGTACAACATTAATCAAACCCTTCTTATTTTCAGAATTTTTCAATTGCTTTAAATAAATTTTAGTAGAAGAAAAATATCCAGCAATCCATCTCTTTCTCTGGGTAAGAGTCTGTCGATAGCTTGTCGGTTGCTCATCATAAAAGACGGCATTTTCCACATAATCCGTTTTTAATCTATGACTAGCAGCATACAAACTAATTTCATAATCTTCAGCCAATGTATGAAATGGATATCCTTGCCACTTATCAATCCATTTACCTTTAATATAAAATCCCGTACCCGAAATAATTATATTTTTATTTTTCTTTTTTCTTCGTTTATTTATTACAGTATTGATTAAAGAAAAAATTAAAGCAGATGCACCAGCAACAATATTTTCATTTCCGTTTTTACAATTTCGATATCCTATGGCAAGATCATATCCCTTATAATAAGAATCCAACATATTTTTTACAAAATCTTTATCTAAAATATTATCAGCATCAAATATAAAATACAAATCAAATTTCGAATGTTTTAAAATCTGTTTAATTCCATCGTCTAAAGCATTTCCCTTAGTAGCTATATCTGTTTTTCGATATAAAACGGTTACTCCATATTCAGAAGCAATTTTACCCGTTTGATCTTTCTCATCCTGTACAATCACAAATACATTTTTCATTTGAATTTTTATAGACTGATTTTTTATGCTTTTTAATAATCCCCCTATAACCTGCTCTTCATGTCTAGCAGGCAATAGAAAAGCAATAGAAGGAGCTTTATTTTCTGATTTTAATAAAATTTCTTCTTTTTTTAAAAAAAAACTTTTAAACAAATATATAAATACCATAAGGGGAATCCCTATAAGTCCAACAATCTTTAATATATCTATCATACATACCTCATTATTTAATAACTTTCATATTTGGAAAATGTTTCTGCATATATACATCGGTAAAAATATTATCATAAAATTTTCCTACGGGAGTAATTGGCCTTACATCATTTGTTCTTAGGGTCCATCTTAATATAGCGGTCCATGATAGAAGAGCATCAAAAATAAAGAATAATAAAAATAATTTCGTAATTTTTTCGCCAACAGAACAAGGAAAACTTTCAATCCACTTACAAATTAGTGGATAAAACCATCGCATTAAAAATAGCGATAAAAGTCCCCAAGAAATCATATAAGGTATAGCGGTTCTTCCACCAATACTTAAAATTTTATTAGAATAATCCCATGAACTGGTACCAACAAATGTTTCTTGTAGAAACGAAATCAAATACTCAAAAGCCCCTCCAATTAATGCACCTTTTAAAAACAAAGTATACCATTTATCTTTAGTTCCTTTTAAACAATAAATCATGAGTACAGCCCCTGCTCCATAAATAGGACTAAAAGGGCCATATAAAACTCCTCTTCTTGGAGACCACATAAAAGTTCCAAATTTAATGAAGCATTTTAATATATACAGAGATTCTTCCCAAAATGCTCCAAAAATACTACATATAATAAAAATCCAAAAAATTTTTTCAAAACACCAACCCGCTGCAAAAACTTTCTTACTACTCATACTATCACTTCTCTTCCATTATAGCAAATTCACAATTGTAGAGCAATCCATATTTGTTAATAAAATTTATTCAACAGAAATTTCATTATTCCAAAAGAAAAAGAATACTTAATTTGTATTCTTCAGTCAATAAAATTTCGATTTGAATAACCACCTATTCTATTAAAACAAATTCTGTATGCGGTTGTCCACATATTGGACATAAAAAATCTTTAGGAATTTCTTCTGCTTCATAGATGTATCCACATACCTTACATTTCCATTTTTTCTTACTTTTAAAAACTCTTTCTTCTTCATTTTTCTGTTCAATATAAGTCGGAGCATTTTTAGGAGTCGTTCCTTTTAATACTTCATGATAATATCTATACGTCATAGGAGACTTTTCGTTATAACCACCCATTTTTTCAACCTCTCCTATAAATAAAGTATGTGTAGATGTTTCAATAGCATCAACAACAGAGCAAATGATATATCCACAAGAATCTGTAAGAATAGGCACTTCTTGGATCAACTGATTCCTTATATTATGAAACTTATTCACGCTTTTACTTGATTGAAAACCAAATGTCCCGATCACATTCAAATCTGTTTCTTCATTTAAAATAGAAATTCCAAATTTTTTACACTTTTTAATACATACATTCGTATAATTATCCCTATGCATACTAACAAGAACAGTATAAGGCTTTGAAGAAATTTGAATTACAGAATTGGCCAAACATCCAGCATATTTTTCTTGATCTAAAGTGCTAATTACATAAACTCCATAAGATAAGTTTCCTAGTATTTTTGGATCCATAAAACACCTCCTAATTACTTGCGGCTCCATCCACAGAAAGAACAGCACCTGTTATATAGCTGGCCATATCACTTGCTAAAAAGAGAAAAGCATTAGCAATATCTTCAGGTGTTCCTATTCGACCAAGTGGGATGGTATTAATGAATGGTTTAATCATTTTTTCATCTAAAGCCGCAACCATATTTGTATCAATAATTCCTGGTGCTACAGCATTTACTCTGATTTGATCTTTTCCAAGTTCTCGAGCTAACGATTTTGTTAACCCGTTAACAGCAAATTTGCTTGTTGGATAAGCACACCCAGAAGGTTGCCCATATATACTTACCATCGAACTTGTATTTAAAATTACACCACCCCTGTTTTCCTTCATAATAGAAACCACTGCTTTCGTACAATTAAAAACCGCTTTTACATTTAAGTCCATAATAGCAGAAAAT
>CANQVY010000088.1 GCA_947627405.1 uncultured Bacilli bacterium
TCTTTATCCTCTCAAGAAACATCAAATAGTAATGCCTTAAGGCCAACAGTTGTCTTAGCATCGGATAATATGTATGTATCTGGAAATGGTACAAAAAACAATCCTTATCTTATAAAATAAAACAACAAACGAAAGATGGTTTAGAAAAATCTACACAAAATAAAAGTGTGTAGATTTTTATATACAAAAAATATTGAATAAGACGAATTTTTAGTATAACAGTCCTTATCAAAAACGGCAATTTGAAAAATCTTGAAACGAAAAACTACATCGATTAATTATCGATGTAGTTATGATTAGAACTTTTTTATTTCATGTATAAATGTGTTAAATGAATTCTTTTCTACTTTTTTAATTTTTATAATTGAATTTCAATATGATATTTTTCACACCATAGATCAATTTGATATAAATAAGCAATTAATTGTGGTCTAGTCATTAATTGTCCAAACCACGGTAGCATATCATCATCTTCTCTATTTAATAAGTCATTGATTCTATTTTTATCAAATAGTTTATATAAAACACTATTTTTATTTTCTAATCGCTCTTTTAATAATTTTGTAACGCCACTTAAAAATACAGGATTATGGGTTTTAGGATATGGATTTTTCTTTCGATACAATACTTTTTCAGGTATAATCTCTTTAAAAGCCTCTCTTAGCAAATATTTTTCTGTGTTTTTTTGATATTTGTAATGAAATGGTAAATTCCATAAGTATTCAACTAATTTTGTATCGGCGAAGGGGACTCTTGCTTCTAATGTAGCGCCCATACTCATTCGATCTTTTCTATCAAGCAATGTTGTCATAAAATGAGTCATATTTATATAGAATAATCTTTTATATTTATCTTTTCGATCTTTGAAAGATAATTCTTTGATCGTTTTTTTATATTCTTTTTTTAAACATTTTTTTAAATTCAATTTTTTTCTTAAATTTTTATTTAATAAATTTTCTCGATCTTCTATATTATTAATCCATGGAAAGGAATATCGATTGTTTAATTGATCTTTATAAAACCATGGATAACCCCCAAAAATTTCATCCGCACATTCTCCTGATAGAATAACTTTAAAATCTTTCCTAATTTCTTGACAGAAGTAGAAAAGAGAAGAATCTATATCAATCATTCCTGGATAATCTCGAAAGTAAAGAGTATCTTTTAAATAATCGATTACTTGCTGTTGAGTAATTGTTTTATAGATATGATTGGTATGAAAGGTTTTACTCATTAATTCAATATAATCTTCATCTAAGGATACTTGAAAATCATTTTTTTTAAAATATTTTTCGTTTCCTTCATAGTCAATGGAATAAGTGGTTAGTTGTTTCTTTTGATTTAAAGCAACAATTGCTGTAATAATAGAAGAATCCAAACCTCCTGATAATAATGTGGCAATAGGCGTATCTGATACCGTTTGTCTAATTATTGAATCACTTAGCAAATCTTTTACTTTTTGTGCTGCTTCTTCAAAACTGTCTTTACATTTTTTACTTTTTAATTTCCAATATCTTTTTTGAATGATCTTATTCTTTTTATAAATTATATAATGAGCTGGTTTGATTTGTTTTATATCCTTGAATACACCATTTCCTTGTTTTCTACTAGGTCCTAAGGCTAATAATTCTTCTACCTCTTTAGGACCAAGTATAGGTTTGATAACTTCACTCTTTAATATAGATTTAATACTTGAAGAAAATAGGAAATGGTTTCTTTTTAAAGTATAATATAAAGGTTTTACTCCAAAACGATCACGAGCTAGAAATATGGATTGTTCTTTTTTATTATAAATTGCAAAAGCAAAAATACCTTCTATTTTGGACAAGATTTTTTCTTTATAGAAATGATATCCTTTTAATAAAACTTCAGTGTCACAGGTAGTATCGAAATCATAACCATGCTTTAACAAATCCTTTTTAATTTCTTCAGTATTGTACAATTCTCCATTGTATACAATCACTAAATCTTCATAATACATGGGTTGTTTTCCGTTTTCTAAATCAATAATTGATAATCGATTATGTCCTAGTAAGATATTGTTTTCAAAGTAATATCCAGTTGAATCCGAACCCCTGTACTTCATTAATGCTAACATTTCCTTAAATAAATTCATATGTTCTAATATATCTTCTTTATGATTTGCCCATCCTAAAATTGCACACATTTTCCTCACCTAAAATAATATATGCAAAAAAATATAATATGACAAAAAATAACGTAGTGATCTTGTAAGATATTTTTGAGATGATTGTATGAAAAAAAGAATTCAATTGAAAAATAAAAAAAGAAAGTTAATTACACCAAAACGAATATTATTTTATAGTTGTATTGTTTTTACAATTTCTGCTTTCGTTATAACTTTAAATACTTTAACTTTTAAATTTTCTATTGATAATGATGAATTTATTAAATACATATTGTATGCTTCCAATCATAATATAGATTATAAATATGATTATAAAAAATTAAGCAATCGTATTGTTCAATTTCTTACAAATGTTACTTTTGATAGTCCTAGTAGTATTCTTGCTAATAACTATAAAGGATTAACGGAGGAAGAAGAGAGTTTAAATAGCGAATATATAGAAGATCCTTTTGAAGATCAAGAAATTTTAGCGCCTAAAGTTTATATTTATAATACGCATCAATTAGAAGAATATAAGAAAAGTTCAAATAATGAATATAATGTAACGCCTAATGTATTAATGGCGGCTTATATTTTAAGAGAAAAATTAAATAGTCTATCCATTCCAACCATTGTTGAGGAAACAGAAATTAATGAAATTTTAAAAATAAATGCTTGGAAATATTATAAAAGTTATGATGTAACTCGTATGTTGATTGAACAAGCCAGAAAAGATTATTCCTCATTAAATTATTTTATTGATTTGCATCGTGATTCGGTATCTCACAACAAAACTTATATAAAAATTAAGGGAAAAGATTATGCTAAAATATTGTTTATTGTTGGCCTTGAAAACAAAAATTATAAAGAAAATCTTAAATTTACAGAAGGTTTGAATGATTTAATTGAACAGAAATATCCAGGCCTTTCTAGAGGTATTTATAAAAAACAAGGGGAAGGAGTGAATGGAGTTTATAATCAGGATATTGATAAACATGTGATTTTAATAGAATTAGGAGGAGTGGATAATACAATTGATGAGGTTACAAATACAATCGATGCTTTAAGCGATGTATTCTTTGATTATATAGGAGGTGGACAGTGAAAAATAATTTTATCCGAATTATAGGTATTTTTTTGCTTGTACTTTTTTTTGCTTTAATTATTATGAATTATACAGGGGTTTATGAATATCGTATATCAAAACAAACGGCATTAACCAACGAAAATATTGAAAAATTTGAAAAAGATATTTTGGAGGGTAAAGATGTAGAAATTAAAAATTATTTAGAAGAAGAAAAGGATAATAGCAATGCGATTAGCAAGTTAACATTTAAAACGAGTGAAACCATTGGGAATCTCTTTAATAAAGTAATAACAATGCTATTTAAATCTATTGAAAAGGCGATGATGGAATAAAGAGAAAGATGTTTTGCTGGTGTTGATGATGAAGGGATTGTTTTATTTAAAAAAATAAAAACAATAAATATATTGTTTGAACAAGATAAAAAGAAAAGGGGTAAAACATTAAGGGAGCCAAATGAGGGATAAGTATCCCTTTTTTTCATTGAAAAAAGGTTTGTATTGATGTAAAATATTAAATAGGTGAAATATATGGATCAAAAAAAGATTAGAAATTTTTCGATTATTGCTCATATTGATCATGGGAAAAGTACTCTTGCGGATCGTATATTGGAAAAAACAAATGCTCTTTCTAAAAGAGAGATGAAAGATCAATTGCTCGATAATATGGACATTGAAAGAGAAAGAGGGATTACAATTAAATTAAATGCTGTAGAACTTCAATATATTTATAAGGAAGAACCCTATATCTTTCATTTGATCGATACTCCAGGGCATGTGGATTTTTCTTATGAAGTTTCTCGATCCCTTGCCGCTTGTGAAGGAGCCATTCTTGTTGTGGATGCAGCTCAAGGTATTGAAGCACAAACCCTTGCCAACCTTTATTTGGCCTTAGAAAATGATTTAACCATTATTCCGGTTATTAATAAAATTGATTTGCCTAATGCCGATGTTGATAAAGTTAAAAAAGAATTGATGGATACAATTGGATTTTCTGAAGAAGAAATACTTTTAACGAGTGCTAAAACAGGAGAGGGAATTGATCAATTATTAGAAACAATTGTAACAAAAATTCCTTTTCCTAAAGGAGAAGAAAATAAAAATCTACAAGCCTTAATCTTTGATAGTTTATTTGATTCTTATCGAGGAGTTGCCATTTCTATACGTGTTTTTAATGGGAAAATTAAAGTAGGAGATACCATTCAGATGATGGAAACCAAAGCAAAATATGAGGTTGTAGAATTAATTAAACATACACCTAAAGAAAAGAAAGTCATGGAATTAGGATGTGGAGAAGTAGGAGTTCTTTTTGCTTCTATTAAAGATATTCGTGATGTAAAAGTAGGAGATACCATTACTTTAGCGCAAAATCCAACAGAAGAAAGATTAGCGGGATATAAACCTATGAAGCCAATGGTCTATTGTGGACTTTATCCTATTGAATCAAGTAAATATGAAGATTTAAGAGAGGCACTTGATAAGCTGAAATTAAATGATGCTTCTTTGGAATTTGAGCCAGAAACATCAAAGGCTTTGGGGTTTGGGTTTCGAACAGGTTTTTTAGGACTTTTACATATGGAAATTATTGAAGAAAGAATTGAAAGAGAATTTGGAATTGATTTAATTGCGACTTCTCCATCTGTTGTTTATGAAGTCCATAAGACAGATGGAACGGTTATTTATGTAGATGCTCCAACAAAAATGCCTGAACGTGTTTTGATTAGTCAAATTTTAGAACCATATGTTAAAACAAGTATTTATACACCAAATGAATATATTGGCTCAGTTATGGGATTGTGTCAAGATAAAAGAGGAAAATATATTTCTACGGAGTATATTGATAAAACAAGAGTTAATTTGCATTATGAACTTCCGCTTTCTGAAATTGTATATGATTTTTTTGATAAATTAAAAAGTTATACAAGAGGTTATGCTTCTTTTGACTATGATTTCATTGGATATAGACCAAGTAACTTGGTCAAATTGGATATTTTATTAAATGGGGAAATTGTGGATGCTCTTTCTGTGATCGTACATAAAGATTTTGCTTATGCTCGTGGGAAAAGCATTACAGAAAATTTAAAAAAGATAATTCCTAGACAACTTTTTGAAGTTCCCATTCAAGCTTCGATCGGTCAAAAAATTATTGCTAGAGAAACGGTAAAAGCAATAAAAAAACGCAA
>CANQVY010000089.1 GCA_947627405.1 uncultured Bacilli bacterium
ATGATGCCAAATGCTTTGTTAGGAATAAAGGAAGTATATGAACATCCTGAACTAAGAGCAAAGGACTTAATGGATAGAGAAAAAAAAGAACGGTATAAAATTTTAAAAGGTGAAAAAATAAAGAAACTTAGAAAAAAATATGAAAAATAAAGAATTTGTAAAAACAAATGAATAAAAAAAACAAAGCCAGGACTGAATTTAGCCTGGCTTTATTTTATTCTTCTACTTCAATCGCAGAAGTTGGACAAGATTCTGAAGCATCTATGACTTCTTCTTTATTGTTTTCTGTTATATTTTCACTTTTGGCAATAGCAAGTCCATCTTCATCAATTTCAAATACGTCAGATGCAATGACTGTACAAGATCCGCATCCAATGCAAGCATCCTTATTTACTTTCGCTTTCATATTATACTTCCTTTCTGAGATAATTATATTATTCTTATTTAAAAAAAACAATAACTATTTTGTTTTTTTCTATTTTATGTTAAAATGAAAAAGAGTAGGTGATGATATGAAAAGTCGTATGGATAAATATCAAGATGCATCTTCAAAAAAGAAACAAATAAAACGAACAAATAAAAATCAAGATTTATATAGTGATTTTTATACAAATACAAAATATACGAATGTAGAACAATATGATGATGGACATGTTGTTGATTTTTACTCTTCTTCTCAAAATATGAATAAGCGAGGCGATTATCATAAAGTTAAAGATTATAAAAAGCTTATTCCTGTTCAAAAATCACAGACAAAAGAAGAGATCAAGAAATATTTAGAAGAAGATAATAAAGTGTATGATATCAATCGCATTATTGCTACGGCAAAACAAAATAGAAAAGATCAAGAAGAGGAATTGGAAAGAAAAAGAAAATTAAGAAATAGTCAATATAATATTTTTGAGGGAACAACGCTTGAAGAATTAAAACAAAGAAAGAAAAAAATTGAAGAAGAAAAAGAAAAAATTGATGAAATGATCCATACCATTTCTTCGGAACAATTGCGAAAAGATATTGATACGGCTTTAGAAGATGATTTGTTTTCTGATTTAATGCCAACGAAGACAAAAAAGGAAGCCCTTGCGGATGAAGTTAAAAAATTGATGGCTGAAACAGAAGATATAGAAGAAGAAAAAAAAGAACCGACTTTACAAGAAATTGATCGTTCCTTTTATACCAAATCTATGGATTTGTCTGATGCTGATTTTGAAATGGATGATGAATTGGAACAAGAATTGGGAAAAAATCATACCGTTTTAAAAATATTTTTGATTCTTATACTATTGATCGTTATAGGAATTGCTATATATTTAATTATGACAAGAAAGTAATTTTATTGCTTTCTTTTTTTTTCGACAAATAAGAACATAGGAAATAGATATTATAAAAGAGGAGATGAGATTTATGAAGCTTTCTTTTATAATACCTATTATTTTTTCAATTCTTTTGGGTTGGTTTTTTGGCAATTTTATATACAATCAATATAGTCATGTTTCAGAGGAATATAGGAATAGTGAAACCATTTATTTTTTACAACAAGGAGTATATTCAAATGATCAAGTGCTTAAAAAAAATATATCTAGTTTAGATGCTTTTACAACTATAGAAGATGATAATAAATATTATGTATATGTTGGAATTACGAATAATTATAATGATGCTATACATATAAAAAAATTATATAAGGAAAAAGGTTATGATTTATATATAAAAGAAGATAAAAGCAATAATGCATTCTTTTTAAATGATTTAAAACAATACAGCATTTTATTGCAAAACACAGATGATTTTACTAAAGTTAATCGTATATTAAAGGCTGTTTTAGCTAGTTATGAAGAAAATGTTTTACAAACTTAAGATAATTTGAAAAATCAGACTAATAATATAAACGAGGTGATTCGTTTGATCTATAAAATGAAGGATATCCCAAAAGAAGAAAGACCTAGAGAAAGATTGTTAAAATATGGAGTAGAAAATTTATCCAATAGCGAGTTGTTATCGATTCTTTTAAAGACAGGAACTAAGGATTCATCTGTAAAGGATATTGCGATCGAAATTTTAAATAGTATTCGCAACGTTCAAGATTTAAAAAATATTACAATTAATAATTTGATGAATATTAAAGGAATAGGAGAAATAAAAGCCATAGAGTTAATTGCCACTATAGAACTTGGAAAGAGGTTATTTTTAAATAATATGGAGGAAGAAAAAATTAAATTAAATAATCCAAAAAGTATTTATAAATCAAGTAAATATTTGTTTTATGATAAAAAACAAGAATATTTTTATTGTTTATACTTTGACAATAAACAAAGATTGATAGAAAGGAAGTTGTTGTTTATGGGAACTATTAATAAAAGTATCGTTCATCCAAGAGAAGTATTTAAAGAAGCTTATTTATTGAGTGCATCTTCAATTGTATGCATGCATAATCATCCTAGTGGAGATGTAACCCCTTCTAATGAGGATATAGAATTAACCAAAGCTTTAGTAAAAGTAGGACAAGTCGCAAATATACCTGTTGTTGATCATATTGTGGTCAGTAATGATAGCTATTACAGTTTTTATGAGAATGATATATTGTTATGAAAAATAATAAAATTGTGATTGGTTTATTTGCGTTTCTTGTTGTATTTTCTTCTTTAACTTATTTTTTGAATGTCAATCGAAAAGTATTTAAAATTGAAAGCTTTATTCGAAATTATTTGATTGAGGCCTATTCTTTTCTTCCTAAAGTTTTAGCGAAAGAACAACATATTAAATTAGAGAAATATTTAAATGAATCTTTAAAAAAAGAAAATCAAGATTTAAAAGAATTATTAGAATTGAATCGTACTTTGAGTGAGTTTCAATATGTAAATGCTACTGTCTTATATAGAAATGTAAATTATTGGTTGGATACAATTACAATTGATAAAGGAAGTAAAGATGGGATTGCGATCAATGATAGTGTAGTTACAAAAGATGGTTTAATTGGGAAAATTGTAACTGTTAATGACAAGAATAGTATTGTAAGTTTATTAACGACAAATGACAATTATTATGTATCTGTAAGAGTTAATGATTATAATGGACTGTTGTATGAATATGATAAAAAAGAAAATGCTATCAAAGTAAAAGGAATCGATAAAAAAGGTAAAATTGAAGTCGGGGATGAAGTTGTAACGAATGGCTTAGGAGGAATTTTTCCCAGTGGACTTTACATAGGAAAAGTCAAAAAAATAGAGAATGATACATATGATTTAAGTAAAATTGTCTATGTAGATACAAAACAAAATTTTAACAATATCAATTATGTAATGGTGGTAGGTGCTAAAAAATGAGTATATTTCTTTTGGTTTTTTCCTTTTTATTACAAGGTATACTTTCTTTATATTTGCCTTTTCATTTTAACCAATTATACTTTTTATCTTATCATTTTCTAGTTGTTGTATTAGTAATTCTTTATCCAATTTATTATAAAAAAAAGAAGATAACTATGTATTATATCATTTGTATTCTTTATGGTTTATTGTTTGATTTTGTCTATACAAATACTTTAATGATCGATAGTATACTTTTTTTGGTTATTGGGATTGTTGCGCGATTCTTTTATTTGAAATTGGATGATAATCTATTCAATCTATTTTTCATTCTTTTAAGCAGTATATTTTTATATGATACATTATTTTATTTGCTTATGGTTTTATTTGCAAATATTCCTTTTCATCCTTTTGATTTATTTTATAAATTTATTCATTCTATTTTGTTAAATCTAATTTATGGATTTATTATTTATGCCTTTATCACCAAATATAAAAAGAAAATAAAAACCAGTATATATGTATGAAAATAAGCATATAATTTATTGGTGAAGATTATGAATATAGAGCAATACAAACAACAAAAACAGAAAAAAAAATCAAATCATAAAAGTAGTAATTTAAAAAAGAAGTTATTTAGTTTATTTAGTCGAGCATTACTTACTATTATTCTTTTTTTACTGTGTCTTATTTTATGTAAAAGCAATACGACGATCAAGAAAACGATTTATAAATATGTTTACAATACAAATTTTCAGTTTGCTTCCTTCAATAAATTCTATAAAAAATATTTAGGAAATGTGCTTCCTTTAGATACTTTTATTGATACAAACGAAAAAGAAGTATTTCATGAAAAATTATCTTATAGCAAAAGCAATCTTTATAAAGATGGTGTAAAACTTACTGTAAGTGATGATTATTTAGTTCCTGTTTTAGAAAGTGGAATTGTCGTTTACATGGGGCAAAAAGATCATTATCAAAATACAATTATCATTCAACAAATCAATGGAGTGGATGTGTGGTATGGAAATATAAAGAATAGTAGTGTAAAAATGTATGATTATATTGAAAAAGGGAGTTTGCTAGGAGAAGCTGATGGAAATTATATATATATGGTATTTGCAAAGGAAGGAAAGTTCTTAAATTATAAAGACTATATTTAAAAAAATCAAATTTAATCCACTTACTATATTTGTAATCTTTCTATATTTTATGGCTGGTTTGTTTAAAGATTTCTTTGTGTATTTTTTTATTATTTTTATTCATGAACTAGGACATTCTATTACTGGATTGTTATTAGGTTGGAAATTAAAAAGTATTTCTATTTATCCATTTGGAGGATATTCAAAGTTTGATGAAGACATCAATCGACCTATAAAAGAAGAATTGCTTATTTTATTCATGGGACCCCTTACACAAATTATTGTATTGGGATTTATTATTGTGTGTATTAAAAACCTTCAGATACAATCTTTATTTATTCAATACAATCTTTCCATTTTGATTTTTAATTTATTTCCAATTTATCCATTAGATGGTGGTAGAATTGTCAATTTATTTTTTAATAAAAAATTACCTTTTTTAAAAAGTTTTAATTTATCCATTTTTCTTTCTTGTATTTTGCTATGGTTATTAATAGTTATCAGTATAAAATATAAATTATTGCTTAATTTTATTTCCATTTTATGTTTTTTAGGTGTTCTTTTATATAAGGAGTATAGAAATAAAAATTATTATTTTAATAAATTTAGATTAGAAAGATTTTTGAATCATTATAATTTTTTTAATATAAAAAAAATAAAAATTGATAGAGAAATGATGCGTGATAAAAAACATCTATTTTTATATAATAATCATTATATGACAGAAAAAGAGTATTTAAAAAAATTTTTTAAAAAATAAAACAAATTGTTGACATGTAAATAGAATTTATGATATAGTTTACTTACATGTGAAAAACATGGGGAATTAGCTCAGCTGGGAGAGCGCCACGTTTGCACCGTGGAGGTCAGGAGTTCGATCCTCCTATTCTCCACCA
>CANQVY010000090.1 GCA_947627405.1 uncultured Bacilli bacterium
CTTTTTCTATGCGGAACAGAAATTGCGTCTTATTGGTGTAATTTACGACCTGTGCGGGCCATTTTGCCGCGCCCTGCTCGTTATAGTAAAAAGAACTTGCGTAAATCTTTTCGAACGCTCCCTTTTTCGCTACCGAAGTTCCCTCTATCATTTCTTTCAGTCTGGACGAAATGACGTAATGTTCAACGATTACTCCCCTCTCTTTGCCGTACTCGCGTATTCTTTCAAACCACTCTTCAACCCCGGGGAAAAGTTTAACTTGCGCGCCGTATTCTTCCAGAGTGCTTTTGTTGAACAGTACTCTGCCGTCCGCCGCGGAAATCATAGTGTACATATAGGCAAGATTCTGGTCCATATCGTTGCTCTCGGCAAGTTGGTTGGATTTGGTCCAGAAATCTTCTACGTTATACCCGACGCTTTGGATAAAGCCTTGCGCCTGCATATCGTCGGGAGATAAAGTTCTGTCGAAATCATAGCAGATGGCTAATATGGGTTTGTCGCCTTTGGTTTTTCTTTCATAGATTTTCTCTTCCATACAGTCCGTGTCCCACCGCTTAAATTAAATATTATTTCATTTAATTTATAAACTTTCGAAGCTGCGGTCAAACACTTTTAAAAGGATTTCGAATGAAAATTCAAATTGCACACTTCATATTCATTTGTGATTAAACGCTTGCCTAAAAGAAAATTTTAAGTTAAAAAGTATACAAAATTATGAAATTGTAAAGAGTTTAACAACTTATCTTCTAAGATAATCGAGGAAAGTAAAAGGAGTAAAATAAAGTTTAAGACTTTTATCACTATTAAAAGCAGGCCATGTAAAAAAAATATGCAATATGGGGAAAAGCGATAAAATTGAATAGTTCAATTTGAAATTTAGGCGTGATATTGTCCGCGCGGACAATATCACGCCCATAAAAAATTCCGCGAAAAATCAATTTTAACTCCGTGCAGAAATTTGCGCATTCGCGCAAAGCGTCGGGCTAACGCCCTCGCGCGTAAGGAGCGCGGAGCACGACGAAATAGTTATTGTTCGCGCAAGCGCAATCGCGTCACCTATAACTTTTTCGCGGCATAAATCACCAAAACAAAAAGCACGGCTTAAACCGTGCTTTTTGTTTTGGTGAACTGATTTCAGCCTTAACCGAATAACATATTTATGATTTTTTCGGAATAAAAGCTGTTTCACCTGTGGCGGGGTATATTCCGTTTTAGGCGGGGAGTGACGACAGCGCGTGTGCTTGTCTTGATACAAGTAGTTATATTATAAGTTTTTCCGCTCTGCCATAATATTTTAAAATTTTAGCCCATTTCATTACTTTATTTTTTGTGCAAAAAATTTTTTAAGTGATATTAATAAACTCGAAAATATGATTGAGATGTTCAATGATTAACATTTTTACGCTACCATACATTTCAATCAATATACAGTCTCATTCGCTCTTTTATACTTATTTGCTATTAATTCTTTTATTGATTATGTCAATTTTATATTTTTCAGCTATATAATTTAATGCCAACAGATATCTGCAATTATTGGTATAACGATAAGTACAATAAAATGGTTCACACTTCTCTAAACAAGATTTTTCACACAAGTTTGAGAGCAATAATAGGTCTAGCTTGCTTATTTTATCTCCTAAATCGCAAGCTGATGAATGAATAATTTCAAAAATCAGTAATTTTATATTTTCATCTGATTCAACAGATTCAACTAAATGGTTAAACATATTCACCTCTAAAAATTATCTGAAAAACAAGTGCTATTATTTTCGAGCCTTATTATATGTAATGGGTCAAATATTGTTCCGATTTTTCTTGCCGGTTGATTTTTTTGTGATGCACATGGATAAATATCTCCTTTATTATCTATATAAAGTAATGTATTATTTGCACCACATGCCCATTTGCTTTTGAATGGCCTACAGTTTTTAAGTACAGGGAAACCAGAGATAGTTATAGGTGTATTAAATTTTTTAGATAAGATGGTTTGAATAATATGATATTGTAATTGAGTTTCAATACCGATAGTTTCCCAATTATTCATTGCACTACCATGTTTTACTAATTTTAATATACGTATTTCGTCAGTATTAAGCAAATCAAGCGAATTTAAAATATCATCTAATCTAAAAATATTCGACTTAAGCAAAACGAAGTTTATTTTAGGACTTATATTAAAAGATTTAGCTTTAGTAATGGCTTCTAAACTATTTGAAAAAGATCCTTCAGTTTGAGTTATATTATCGTGTAAATCTGCACAACAATCATATATAGAGACATAAAAATCATCTAGTCCCACATCGTTAAGCTGCATTAAAAGTTTCTCAATATTTTCACCAGTATTAAATGTAGTAAACAATCCAACTTTAAAGCCAAATGTCTTACATTTTGCAATTATATTATATATTTCTGGTGCTAATAAAGGTTCTCCACCCGTGATATAAAGATGGCATTGAGAGCTTTTAAATACTTTTAAAAAATTCTCAAGATTTTCCAATTCATAGTAATTTTTATTTTCAATAATCATTGAATGACTGGAACAGTGTAAACATTTTAATAGACAACGACTAGAAACTTCAATATGTACTTCATTAATATCATTGAAATTTATATAGTTCATTAATAACCTCGCATATCCTAGATTGAGTAATGTTAATATCTTCTGAACTTTTTATAATGTAAACCTTTTCTTTTTCCTTTAAAAGCTCAAAAGCCTCAAAATACTTATCTCTAATTAAGGTCATGCTTTCAATTTCTTCATATCGCTCTAAAGAATTACGGTTCATTAGTCTTTCAATACTTTTTTGCGGAGTAATATCCAAAAAAATATTTATATCGGGTTTTAATGCTTCTGCGCTTAATCTATTTGCTTCAATTACCCAATCCATTGGCATATATGCGCCATGATAAGCATATGAAGAAAAATAATATCTATCAGAAATAACCGTAATTCCATTATTAATCTTATTAATTAAACCGTTCTTTTTATTGTATAGATGGTCCAGTCGATCTGCAACAAATAAACCAGCTATCGTCTTATCGTCAGTTTCTACTCTACCAGTCATACATTGATGTATAAGAGAACCAAAAGGACTATCGGTAGGCTCAGAGGTTGTATAACAGTCAATTCCCTTATTAAGTAAATATTTTTTTAATAGTTTTATTTGAGTGCTCTTACCGCTACCATCAATCCCTTCAAAAACTATAAATTTCCCTTTATTCATCCTTGCGTGCTCCAAATTTAATTGCGTTCTTTTGCATTTTTAAAGTGTATTCTTTTTCAATATCTATATCTAATTGATTAATTAACTTAATAATATAAATAAAAGCATCCGTTATTTCTTCATTCAAATCTGATTTTTTTTCTTTAAGAGTAAAATCTCCTCGTATTATTTTTTTTGCAATATTAGAGGCTTCTCCAATTTCTCCGCTTGCTGACAATAAAAGAAAATTTAAAACATCAAGATTATTCTCGGAAATTTTTTCGTTCCAATGCTTTAAAAATTCAAATTGATTATCAAATTCCTCTTGTTTTTTTAAAAAAAACTTTATATCCATTTTAACTTATTTAACCTTCACTTTTTATTTTAGAAATTATATCATTTAGAATATCTTCGATATTTTTAATAATTTCATCTTGCGCCGAGTTGGATTGGGCATAAGCCTTTTCAAGCAACCTGCATTTTTCAATAATTTGTTTAAATAACAGTATGATTTCATTATTGAAAGTTTCAAACATTTTCAAACTTTTATATATATTTTCAAATCCATTATAGATATTATAAATTTTTGAGTATAATTTGTCTTCAAGCAATTTTAGTATTGTTGTGGAATCTTTATCCTTTATAGCAGGAATAATAAAATATTGTGCGTTTAGTCTATCCATAATAGGAATATATAGACTTGATTTTGGTTGATCAGAAATATATGCATCGAAAATATGATAAACAATAAAAATTTCTTTGATTTCAGTAATTTCAGTTACTATCTCTTTTACCAATAAATAAGTCTCTCCCATATTTATTTTGAAAAATTCGCTTATTTCCATTGCTCTGAAATATTCTGAAACCAATAAAGTATTATTTCGAATTTGAAATTGTGATAACAGATAAGAAGGAATTGGATTGTCTCCGCTACCAACGATAAGTTTTGTGTTCAACAACGATATAAGGGCACGTCTGGTAGAATGCTTATCTTTTAATTCTTGTTTAACGTAATCATAACCATTTATAAATTTGCCTGCATTTTCAACCTTAATGAAATCTCCGTGATAAAGCTGAAATTCAAAATCATTTGACATTAAACCATCCTGATTCGGTCTATTATCACGTAATACTTTTGCCTTTTCAAGTGCTTCTTTAAATGGAAAACTTTCGTTAAAGATATCTGAAAGTTTGAGTTTTAAAGTAATAAGAAGATTATTGCATTCTAATTTTGCAATATATTTTGCCTTATTATACGCATCAAGGAAGGAGTTACTTTCAATAATTTTGATTAAATTGTCATTATAAGGTAAATCATAGTGGAACTCCTTTAAAGGCTTTTCACTAGGCAGTGCTATTTTTAACCTGCTATTAAGCCAGCTTTTTATTTCCTCATAACCAGCAGAACCCAAAATTAAATTATTATGACCATCTGAAAGAGGATTATATAATGCTTCTAAAAATTTTTGCTGTTCTGTTCTTTCGATAATGTTGCCGCAATAAAACCAGTTAAAATCATGCTTGTTTCTTTTACCTTCTTTTACGAGACTATTAAACCTATCTGTTTCATCTCGAATTTGTGAAACTTGACCATCTTCATTTCCTAACGACATATTATTTTTCCGTGGTACGTTATCGTTAATGACTAATAAAAAAGTGCGTGATTCATTTATCCTTTCCCAGGTATTATTCCATTGAGTCTCTCTATGTTGAGGGTAATTTTCAGAACAAGAATATCCATGTAAGTAAACTGAAAATCCGTTAGATTTTAAATAATCAGTTATTAATTTTGCTTTATCATAGGATCCATTTTTGTTAAAAGTGCCATGATAAGCTATAAACACATCATAAATGAGAGTTTCCATATATTTATTTTATCACATTAAAAATAAAAAGTAAATAATATTTACAATATCAATTAGACAAATGAATCCGGTATTTATTCACACTAAATCAAATTAAACTAATGATGAGGTTGTGGTTTACATAAAATTCCGGTTGAGGCGGGGAGTGACGATGGCGCGTGTGCTTGTCTTGAT
>CANQVY010000091.1 GCA_947627405.1 uncultured Bacilli bacterium
GACACAGAAGCTACTTTAGAAGAAGGGAGACTTTTGGAACGACTTTTGGAAGATGGAGCATTGATTGTCCTTGAAAATGCGACACACTATGCTTATTTGGAACAAATCGATCGAGTCGTCAATATACTTGAAAATTTTATTTAGGAGGTTAGCTCATGATTTATATATTATTATTAGTTAGTATTATTTATTTCTTTGTGAAAAATAAAAAAGCTTTACATATGTTACAACAAAATCTATATAACGAAAATAATCGATATATAAAATGGATGAGAAAAAATAAAAAAGAGGCTATATTCTGTTATGACATAATTAATGCTTTACTTTTATTTATTGCTTTCTTTGTAAATCATTCCATATTTACTACGTGTATATTTGTTTTGGTTACTCTTATTTATATTGTATTGCTGATTACTTTATTAGGCGATTATCAAAGAGAGAAGAAACAAATTAAACATGATTTGGTTGTTACGGCAAGAATAAAACGATTGTTAGTTACCATTTGTGTTTTTCTATGTATACCTGTTTTATTTATTTTTCTTACATCTATCAATGATTTGATTTTTCTATTTGTTTTGACCTTAGGTATTAGTTTTAATTATTTTCTTATTCTTTTTGCTAATTTAGTAAACAAACCTATTGAAAAATGTGTATATCATTATTATCTTGCAAAGGCCAATAAGAAATTAAAATCTATGAATCATTTGAAAGTAATTGGAATTACTGGTAGTTATGGTAAAACAAGTTCTAAAAATATTTTGAGTGACATTTTGAATATTAAATATAATGCTTTACCAACCCCTAGAAATTTAAATACAAATTATGGACTTATGATTACTATTAATAATTATTTAAGTAAATTTGATGAAATTTTAATAGCTGAAATGGGTGCATATAAAAAGGGAGAAATTAAGAGCTTATGTGATATGGTTCATCCAAAATATGGGATTTTAACTACGATTGGTACTGCACATTTGGAATCTTTTGGATCCGAAAAAAATATTCAGGAAGGTAAATTTGAGCTAATTGAATCTTTACCTATTGATGGAATAGGGGTGTTAAATAGAGATGATCCAAAACAGGTGAGTTATCCTCTTAAAAACAAGTGTAAAATTCTTTGGATTGGAATTGAACAGGAGAATGTGGATGTACTTGCTTGTAATATTGTAGGAACTAATAAAGGCTGTAAATTTGATGTTTTATTTAAAGGAGATCCTAACTTCTATACTTTTGAAACAAAATTACTTGGAAAACATAATGTATATAATATTTTAGCGGCTATTGCTTTAGGAAAAGAGTTTGGAATATCCATTGATAATTTAATAAAGGCTGTAAAACAGGTTCGTCCAATTGAACATCGTTTGGAACTAAAAAAAATCGGTTGTTTTTATCAAATTGATGATGCTTATAATTCAAATCCAATTGGTGCTAAAATGGCTTTAGAAGTGTTATCTATGATGGATGGAGATAAAGTGGTTGTTACACCTGGTATGATTGAATTAGGAAAAGACGAAGAGAAATACAATCGGGAATTTGGAAAGCAAATTTGCGAGATTTCTAAAGCAAAATATGTTATACTTATTGGTAAGAAGAGAACAAAACCAATTTATGAGGGATTACTTTTAAATGGTTTTAATGAAGAAAATGTGATTTTAACGAATGATGTCAAAGAAGCATATACTATTATAAATGGATTGAAGGGGAAGAAAGATTTATATGCATTATTTGAAAACGATTTGCCAGACACATATAATGAATAGGAGGAAGTAATATGAAAATTAAAGTAGGTGTTATTTTTGGTGGGGAAAGTGTTGAACATGAGGTAAGTATTATTACTGCGGTACAAGCAATGAATAAGATGGATACAGAAAAATATGATATTATTCCTATTTATATTACAAAAGATAGGCAATGGTATACAGGCGAAATTTTAAAAGAAATCGAAAATTATCAAGATATGAATCTAATTAAAAGATATTGTAAAAAAGTAGTTCTTTATGAAAAAAACGGAGCTTTTATACTTCAATCAAAAGGTTTCTTTAAAAGAACAATTAAAGAAATTGATATTGCTTTTCCAATCGTACATGGTACAAATGTAGAAGATGGTACTTTACAGGGCTATTTACAAACCATTGGAGTTCCTTATGTAGGAAGTAATGTTTATGCTTCTGTAGTTAGTCAAGATAAAATTTATATGAAGCAAATTTTTGAAAGCGAAGGAGTACCTATAAAAAATTATATTTGGTTCTATGATAATGATTATAAATTAGATAGTGCTTCTATCATTGAAAAAGTAAATAAAAATTTAAAATATCCATTAATTGTAAAACCAGCAACGCAGGGAAGTAGTATAGGAATTAAAACAGCTAAGAATGAAGAACAGTTAATCGAAGCTATTGAAGAGGCTATTAAATATGATACAAGAATTGTTATTGAAGAGTTGGTACAAAATTTAAAAGAAGTAAATATTAGTGTTTTAGGCAATTATAAAAATCAAGAATTAAGTAGTATTGAAGAAGTTATATCAAAAGAGGATTTCTTAACTTATGAGGAAAAGTATATTGGTAGTAGCAAAGCAAAAGGTAAAATACCAATGAAAGGAACAATGAAAAATGCTTCTAAGGGTATGGTTTCCGCAGATCGAAAAATTCCTGCAGATCTTACGAAAGCATTGGAAAAACAAGTAAAAGAAGCAGCTATTACTGTATTTAAGGCGTTGGGAAATAGCGGTGTTTGTCGAATTGATTTTTTAGTTGATACAAAAGAAAAAAAAGCTTATGTAAATGAAATTAATTCTATACCTGGTTCTCTTGCATTCTATTTATGGGCTCCAGTTGGAAAAGAGTATACAGAATTGCTTGATGATATGATTAATGTAGGCATTAAAGACTATAAAGCAAGAATTAGCAAAACACATTCTTTTGAATCCAATATACTTAAAGGATTTGCAAATGGATTTAAAGGATTAAAAGGGACAAAAAAATTTTAAAATGGAATCATTTTATAAAAAATAGAAAAAGCAAGTCAGTCATTGCTTTTTTTATTTGCATCTTTTATAATTAAGGTGGTGATAATATGGATTTAGCTAAAGAATGGAAAGATTTTGAAGTTATTGATGCTTCAAATGGAGAAAAGTTAGAAAGATGGGGAAATATCTTTTTATTACGTCCCGATCCTCAAATTGTATGGAATAATGGTCATTTGATTAATAAATATAATTTTATTGATGCTTATTATCATAGAAATTCTAAGGGAGGAGGATACTGGGAAAATTTAAAGCATATTCCTACAAGATGGCAAATAAAATATAAAGAATTAACATTTAATATAAAACAAATGGGATTTAAACATACAGGATTATTTCCAGAACAGGCTGTAAATTGGGATTTTATGATTGATAAAATTAAAAATTCGAATCGACCAATACGAGTTTTAAATTTATTTGCCTATACAGGTGGAGCGAGTATGGCTTGTTTATATGCGGGAGCTCATGTTGTTCATGTGGATTCTTCACGTGGAATGGTGGATTGGGCAAAAGAAAATGCTGTTGCTTCAGGTCTTTCAGACAAACCTATTCGTTATATTGTAGATGATGTGCTAAAGTTTGTAAAAAGAGAAATTCGAAGAGGAAATAAATACGATGCTATTGTGATGGATCCTCCCAGTTATGGTAGGGGAAGTAATGGAGAAGTATGGAATATAGAAAAAGATCTTGCGGATTTACTTGATTTATGCATGAACATTTTAGTCGATGAACCTTTATTTTTTATTATTAATTCTTATACAACGGGGCTTTCTAGTACAGTTCTTGGGAATTTATTAAAACTTACTTTAGGAGAAAAATATGATGGGACTATTACAACAGGGGAATTAGGGCTTCCCATTCGAAATAAAAATCTAATTTTGCCTTGTGGGATTTATGGACGTTATGAAAGCAAATAATTTGGAAATATTATATGAAGATAATCATATTCTTGTTGTTGTAAAGCCAATTAATATTCCATCACAAGCAGATTGTAGTCATGATTTAGATATGCTTACTCTTGTTAAAAGTTATATTAAGGAAAAATATCAAAAACCGGGAAATGTTTATGTAGGACTTGTTCATCGATTGGATCGTCCAGTTGGTGGAATTATGGTATTTGCAAAAACTTCAAAGGCTGCAAATCGACTAAGTGAATCTATAAAACAAAATCAATTTCAAAAAAAGTATTTGGCAGTAGTTCATGGTATTTTAACGAAAAAAAAAGGCACCTTAATCAATTATATAAAAAAAGACAATCAATTTAATTCTGTAATAACGAATGAACGTGATGGAAAATATGCAGAACTTGATTATCAAGTTTTAGAAGAAAAAGGAAATAAATCTTTAGTGGATATTACGTTAAAAACAGGTAGGCATCACCAAATTCGAGTACAATTTAAAAAAGTGAATCATCCATTATATGGAGATCAAAGATATGGATTTCAAGATCATGAGCAAATTGCTTTATATGCCTATCAATTGGCTTTTTATCATCCTGTAAAAAAAGAAAAAATGGTTTTTACAAGATATCCCGAATATGGTATTTTTAAAGATTTTAACCTAAAATAAAGATTGATTTTATAAGTAAAATTTGTTATTATTAATATAGAATAAAATAAGGGAGATGGATTTATGTATATATGTGCATTTAAATTTGATATAAATTGGTTTATAAGTATACCTGGATTATTAATATCTGGTGGTGTGATCTTGTTATTATTATCATTTATTTTATTTGTATCTTCTGGTCGTAAGAATAAAGCAAAAAAGGAAGATGTAGTTAATACAAATGTAGCTCCTAATTTTAATGATCCTAGTATGAACGCAAATGTGGGAATTGATGTTTCAATCAATTCACCTATACAAAAGGAGAATTCTTTTGTAGATTTAAATCATAATGTAAATCAAGTACCTGTTTCTCCTGTGGAACCCGTTATGCCCACTATGAATGGGGAAAATACTATGGTTTCTCCAACTTCAACTGTTGAGCCGATTTCAGTACAGCCAGTTTCTTCAAATGTTGTAGAATCTACTCCAATCAATAATAATCCTGTAAATGTAGATCCAATTACAATAAATCCAACTCCTGTAGAGCCAAGTCATGAAGAGAGTATGACAACGATGAATTCAAGCAATTCTATGGATAATTCTATAGGACAAACACCGATTTCTCCTATTTCAAATACTATTGAAGAACCTTCTATTACACCAGAAAATA
>CANQVY010000092.1 GCA_947627405.1 uncultured Bacilli bacterium
TGGGGTATCCAATATAAAGGAATTGGTATTAACAGGAACAGGTGATATGAACAATTATATGATGGATATGGTATTACCTTGGTATTTTAGTGTCAATAATATTTCAAAAGTAACCATAAGTGATACTTTAACATCTATAGGTGATTATGAATTTTATAGATGTAGTCGTTTAACAGAAATAAATATCCCATCATCTGTAATAAGTATAGGTATGGAAACATTTTATGGATGTACTAGTTTAACATCAATAGAAATACCTTCTTCAATTACAAAGGTAGGAAATAATGCTTTTAGTGGATGGAACGCTTCCCAAACAATCGATATTAAGAATACAGAAGATTTTGTGAATAATAATTGGAGTAGCAATTGGAAAAGTGGTTGTAGTGCACAAGTTAATTACTTACAACAATAATAAAAGTTCTTAAGTGATTTTAAGAACTTTTTTCTATGTTTATATTTTCTTTTATATGATAAGGAATATGATTTTCATCGAGTTTATTTAATAATTCTTTATTAGCTTTAATAATTAATTTGATATTTTCTTTGTAATCTTTTTGTACAATATTTTTTTGGGGTATTCGATGTTCAAGTATTTTTTGTTTATCATAGGTTGTATTTACTTCAACTAGATAACCTTCTTCTAATTCAACAATATTATTTTTTATAACTTCTTTACAACTGGATGAATAGGCTCGAATTAAACCTCCAGGTCCTAATTTTATTCCTCCAAAGTATCGAATGACAACACATAAAACATAGTTTAATTCATGTTTTTTTAATACATCTAAAATAGGAGCTCCTGCTGTTTTATTTGGTTCATTATCATCGCTTGCTTTCATATCATTATGAAAAATATAGGCATAACAACAATGTGAAGCATCTTTATATTGATTTTTTAATTGTTTTATATGACTAGCAATTTCCTCTTTTTTATCAATTCTAAAAATATAAGAAATAAATTTAGATTTCTTGATTGTAAATTCGTATTTTTTATTTTCCATAATTGAATACATGTCAATCACCAATATAATTATATCAAAAATATTGCTTTCTTAATTAAAATTTTATATAATAAACATAGATATAATGGAGGAATGAAAAATGGCCAAAGGAAAAAAAGAAAAAAATAATAAGTCTATGTCAATTACAAAGTCACAATTCGTTATAAGTATTATTGCAATTGTAATTGGTTTTGCTACATTATTGGGGGCATCTTATGCGGTACTTAAGATATCTAGAACGAGTCAGAACAAAACAGTTTTAGATACGGGGTCTTTTCAAGTTGATTTTACAACTGGTGAAGTTATAACTATGAATAATATGGGACCTATGAGCACACAAGAAGGAATGAATACGCAAGCTTTTCAATTTACAATTACAAATAATGGAACGATTGATTCAAATTATAAAATTTATTTAGATCAAAATTTATCTGATGAAACCAATACATTAAGTACGATTCCAAGTACAGAATATATGATGATATCCTATAAAGTTGGAGATGAGGATTATACAAAACCAGTATCTATACAATCTTTATATAATAGCAATACACTTGTATTAAATAAACAATTAGAAAAAGGCAAAAGTGTAACTTATGAAATGAAGATATGGTTAGATGAAAAAGCGGGAAATGAATATCAAAATAAAACATATAGTGCCAGAATAGCCGTTGAATCCACTCAAATTGTTTATGATATCGTAACAGATACCTTTACAAATAAAGAAATTGCTTTAACATCTGCAACAGGGGTACCACTTCTTGATTATAAAATCTATGGAAATACACAAACTATAGATGGGGCAAAATCAAGTTTAGGAGATTTAGTCGAAGAGGGAGACTATAGTGGAAAATATAAAATAGGAATTACATCTTCAGCAACTATAAATGGAGAATCTTACATAAAAACGGCAGATATTTATTTAGATGAACCTCTAAGAAAATTGGATGATACGCATGTTGATTTTATTGATTTTGATAAATTAGAAGTCGTACGTTATACGAAAGAAGAAAATCATGAAATTACTCCGTTAGATACACCGGTAAAAACAAAGATTGTTTTACCTTATATACAAACCTATACTGAAGATACGACTATTAATATAAAAACAAAGGTAGAACCTAGTAAAGTAGAATTTAAATATTTTAAATCTGAATAAAAAACAGCAATGAAAGAATATGATAAAGTAGGCAGTTTAAAAGAACAGTCTACTTTTTCTTTTTTAAAGAAAAGTAGTCATATAGGTAAGAAAAAAACGATAAAATATAAAAGAATAACATAGAAAAAATAGGATAATTCAACATAAGAAGAAAGGTATGATTGTATGGAGAAAATCGTACAAAACCATTCCAAAATTCAAGAAGTAAAACTTGTAAAGAAGCCTATAGCGGGGAAAATGGGGACAGTTTTAACAAATGATGAATTATTACAACAAGTAAAAAAAGATTTAAAAAACGATTATAATATAGGATTGCATGCCATCAATACAGATGATAATAAACGTTATATTTCTTATTTAATTCATGCAGATATAGATAAAGTGAATTATCATGAATGGATTTATACTCATCCAGATGTAAATTGTAATGTTACAGAAGAAGATGTAATTGTATCTATTTTAAAAAAAGGATTAACAGTACCTAGAAAATCTTTATTGAATACAGTGAAATTTATTACCAGTCCAGATGGGAATTTTAAAAGTGAAGTATTTAATTATAATTTTCAAGATCCATATTTGATTCATCAATATCAAAAAACATATAATATAATTATTGCTATACCCAAATTTGTAATTGTAAACGGAGTCAATTATTTTTTAGGTGATGTAAATCAGAAAGAATTGAATGATGTCATGACAAATATTGTTTTTGCAAATCGCGTTCCAAATGCTTTTATCTATGGATATTACCGAAAAGATTACAATCCAGAATTTTATGATGATTTAGAGGGGGTTAATGATAAAAGATACTTTAGAGATGATTTAATTTTCAATAAAAATCAAAAACATTATTCATTTCAAAATAGCCAAGAAAAGAGTGAGATATTTATAAATTATTTAACAAAGATTAATCAAAAAATTTCATTATTACAAGATATAGATCCTAGTTCAATAAAAGATCAAAATTTGATAAATACGCAAAACGAAAAAAATAAAATTATGGAAAAGAAAAATTCATAAGTAGAAGAAATATGTTATAATAATTAAGGAATAAATATTTTTTATAAAGGAAAGTAAAATTATGGAAGATAGAAAAAAAGAATTATTAGAAATATTAAAAGAAGAGAGTATAAATTCGAATTCTAAGTATACTCTTCTAGAAAATAAAATAGAATTTGGACATGAATTAGCTATTGTTTTATCAAAATCTGTAGAGGGATTAAAAAAGTACTATCCTTCGAAAAATTATGAAACAATACTAGATCATGTGAGTTTCAAAGACATCATTGTTTACTTGGAGAATTTGCAATTAACTTATCAGGATATTTTATTAATCCAAAAAATACCATTTGAAGATTTTACTTTATTGAATGAGTTTTTGCAATATTATGATTATAGACCCCAGTTAATATTAGAATATGCATCTAAAATCGAGCAAAATAAAAAGAAGGATAAGCTTCTTGATAAAATAAAAGAAGAAATCGATGCTTCCACATCAACTTATGCATTAAGTGCTTTGGATGAAATCTGTTTAGAGAAAAAAATAGAAGAAGTACAACAATATGCCAAAGAAAAAAATATTGAGATTATATATAAAGAAAAAATCTAGTAAAATTACTAGATCTTTATTTTTATATGGCGTCCACGACAGGATTCGAACCTGTGACCGATCGCTTAGAAGGCGATTGCTCTATCCAGCTGAGCTACGCGGACGTTTTTCAACTGCATGATTAATTATACACTAAAAAAATCGATTATTCAAGTTCTTTTATCGATTTTTTTGCAATTTCTTTACCATTGACTTTATAGACCACATTTTCAATATTATAGTTATCATAAACAGAATAACCAATCGTATACATAACTTCCTCTAATATTTTATTTTCATTAGTAAATATTGCATCACTAAAATTAAGAATGGCCATATCACTATCTAATTCATAATCCAATAATTGTGTGTTTTGATTTAACATACTCATCAAATTAGGCTCATAAATATAACTACTTGTTAAATCTTTAATAATAATTTTTATTTTATCTTCCTTTGAGTTTATATATTTTGTAATTGGTACATAATAATTATTATTATCAATTTTGGTTAGATAATAAACAACAACTTTATCAATATGATCTCTGGTCTTAATATCATAAATTTTATTAAGACCAAAATTTCGTGTTAAAATAGCATCTAATTTTATATTGTTAATTTCTTCTACAACTTCATCATTTACTTTTATACAAATGCCATTTATACCATCTATATCAGTAATACTAAATATAAGAGATTCAATGGCTTTTTCAGTAATTTCTGGATTGATTTTAAATAGGTTTTCATCAAAATTTAAGTGTGCTATATCATCATATATTTTTATATCTTTTACTTTTATACTTGGATTTAATAAAGAAGAAAGACCATTAGGGATAAAATTGGTTTTACTTATTGTTAATGTATTTATGATTTGTTGTATTTTATCCACGAGTTTATTCTCATCCAACAATATTTTAGTTTTTACTAATAAACCATCGGAGTTTAATAAATAAATATTATTTGTGTATAAACCTGTTGTATATTCTATTTCTAATCCTACTTTTTTTGTTTGTTCTGTTGTATATGGAATTAAATAAGCACATACTAAAATAAAGACAGAGATCGTTGTAATAAATATTTTTCTTAGTGCTTTTTTCTTTAACATACAATCACCACTTTATTATATGAAAAAACGTACTAAAATAGTACGCTTTTTAAAGAGAAATCTCTTTTAATTTCAAAAGTTCAACAACAGCAGCAGCTCTACCTTTTACTCCTAATTTTTGGATGGTATTTGAAATGTGATTTCTCACGGTTTTTTCACTTATATGTAAAATGTTTGCTATTTCTTTCGTTGTTTTATTTTCTATTAATAAATCAAAAACTTCTTTTTCTCTAGTTGTTAAAATTCTTTTCACTATTTGTACCCCCTTAATTTATACATTTATTACTACTTTATTTTATGCATATATAAAATAAGGGTGTAGGTATATTCATTATTCAGTAAAAGTTACAGTAATATACATTTTATCCTCATATTGTTGTTGAAT
>CANQVY010000093.1 GCA_947627405.1 uncultured Bacilli bacterium
CTACTCCTGTTGATTTTGCTTATAAAGTTCATACGAAAATAGGAGAAACGATGGTTGGGGCTTTAGTAAATGGTTCTATAGTAAGTTTGGATTATGAACTTAAGAATAATGATATTGTTAAAATTAATACTTCTAAGACATCATCTGGTCCTTCAAAAGAATGGTTGAATTTTGTAAAATGTACACAAACTAAGAATAAGATAAAGAGTTTTTTTGTGAAAACAGAAAGAGAAATTTATATTGAACGAGGAAAAGAAACTTTAGAAAAAGAACTAAGAAAACAAAAGATTGCTTTCAATGAATTTTTTAGCGAAGAAAATAAGAAAGTACTTATGGAAAAAGCAAAGACAGAAAGCATGGAAGATTTGTATTTACATATTGGAAATAATAAGTTTGCTCCTAAAACAGTTATTAATTTTTTATATAGACAAGAAGAACAAGTTCCTATAAAACAAAAAGTGGTTGTAAAATCGGATGAATGTGATATTGTCGTAGAGGGGATTGACAATATCAAAGTAAATCTTGCGAATTGTTGTAATCCGATACCAGGCGATGATATTATAGGATATATTACCAAAGGCAATGGAATTTCTGTTCATAGAAGATTATGTCCTAATGTAGCTATGCTTAATAAAAGAATTATTCATGTGGAATGGTATGAAAAAACGACGAAAAAATATATAGCTTCCTTAATGATATATACAAATATAAGCGATAATAAAGTTTTTGATCTTATACAAAAAGCATCACAAAATGATATTGTTGTTGAAAAAATAAATGCTCATACTAAAGATAATCATACCGAATATGAGATAGATTGTTTTGTAAAAAATTTAGAGCATTTGAATAAATATCTTAATGATTTAAATCATTATACATATATTACCAATATTGAGAGGTTGATTCGATGAGAGTTGTTGTACAAAGAAGCAAGCAAGCAAGCGTTCAAGTAAATGATAAAACAATTGGTAAAATTGATTCAGGGATGGTTCTTTTGATTGGTTTTACACAAGGAGATGATGAAAAAATTATAGATTATATGGTGAAAAAAATCGTGAATCTAAGAATATTTGATGATGAAAAGGGTATAATGAATAAAAGCATATTAGAGACAAAACAGGAAATTTTATCTATTTCTCAATTTACTCTTTATGCAAATACAAAAAAGGGAAATCGACCCAGTTATATAAAAGCTTTAAATGGAAAAGAAGCTAGTTATCTTTATGATCTTTTTAATCAAAAGTTAAGTCAATATGTAAAAGTAGAAACTGGAAAATTTGGTGCAAATATGAAAGTAAATTTAGTAAATGATGGTCCTACGACAATTATTTTAGAAAAGGAGAATGTATGAAAAACAAATTAGATTATAGATTATTAAATACTTTGATTCTTGTTGGTATTTTATATATATTAATTACCACGTATCCGATTTGGGGTGGTATAGTTAGTATGCTATTTCAAATGCTATTTCCTTTTTTATTATCTTTTGTTCTTGCTTATGCTTTTTATCCTATTGTTAAAAAACTACAAAAGAAAAACATAAAGAAACCGATTGCTATTTTTATCGTAGTTGCGCTTATTCTTCTATTTACTGTTGGATTGTGTTATTTAACCGTACCCCTTCTTTATGAACAGTTAATTTCTTTTACAAAATTAATTGGTAATTTCTTTAATCATATTTCAAATAAATTTAATGTTGATTTAGGAATGTTAGAAAAAACAATTACAGATAATTTAAATTTAATTGTAAAAGATGTTTCAAAATATGTATCTAATGGTGCTATAAAGTTGATTTTTACATCAATCAATATTATAACGAATACTTTGATAATTGCAATTTTATCCATTTATTTCTTAGTGTACATGGATAAAATTCGAATAAAAATTAAAGAATTTTTTAATAAATTTAGTAAAAAAACTTATAATTATATCAAAGAAATGGATTATCAAATGACCCAATATTTTAGAGGATTGATCTTAGTTATAGTGGTTCAATTTTTTGAATATTGTCTCGCTTTTTTGATTATTGGACATCCAAACTGGTTATTGCTTGGTGTTTTAGCAAGTGTTACTACGGTTATTCCTTACTTTGGAGGAATTCTGGTCAATATTTTGGCTTTAATCATTGCTTCGGCTGTATCCACGCCTCTATTTATTGCAACAGCCGCTCTTGTTATTATTTGTCCTACACTGGATGGCTATGTTATTTCACCTAAAATTTATGGAAAGACAAATAATGTAAATCCAATATGGATTATTGTTTCTGTAATTATAGGCGGTCAGATTGGTGGAATCATTGGTATTATCGTATCCCTTCCACTTTTCTTACTAATCCAAGGAACGGTTAAATATTATAAAGAGGACATAATTAAATATTTAAAAAAGGTAACAAATTGGTAAAAGGTTACCTTTTTTTATATTTTAGACTATGATAAATGGTATAGAGAATCAATGCAGTATGAACATAGTAAATATTCTATAATAATATACACCAAAAATCTCAATGATCAATAAAAGGACTGATTGGAATATAAGCATAATTTAAAATGCAATTTTAATCATCAAAATGATGAAATTTATTCATTTTCAAAAACGTAATTAATAAATTATATAAAGTATAACAAACGTTTGTATTGTAAAGCTCTTCATCATTTAGAAAACATTTTATAGAAGAAACTATTTCAATAACAATTCCTATTTGCATTTCTATACAAAAAAAGTTATAATATAAACCAATGAAGGAGGTTTTAAAGTGGCAAGAGAAGAATTAACAGGAAACGACAAATATGAATTAATAGAATTATTGGTTCAAGAAATTGATCATAATAAAGAAAAAATAAAAGAAAGATTAAAATTAGATAACCAATTATTACAACAATTGATATCTTATAATATTAAAAAAATGGAACAATATTTAAAATATATAGATTTGAGTGAAATTGATTTTGATGGGATAGATATAAGTGGTCTTAATTTAAGTGGAACAAATGCTAAGATAGATCCACAAACAGTATATGAACAAAATTTAATAGGGACCAACTTAAAAGGCTTAGATTTAAAAGAGGCAGATTTTGAAGGTGTCGTAATTAGTGGAGCCAATCTAGAAGATACCGGAGCAAGAATAAATCCTCAAGCAATACGTTACCAAAACCTAATGGGAACCAATTTAAAAGGTTTAGATTTAAGTCATGCCAATTTTAAATATGCTCAAATTTGGGGAGCAAACCTAGAAGCTACTGGAGCACATATAGATCCTCAAATGGTATGGAATAAAAATTTACGAAAGACCAATTTAAAAGGTTTAGATTTAAAAGATGCCGATTTTACTGGTGTTGCAATTAGTGGAGCCAATCTAGAAGATACCGGAGCAAGAATAAATCCTCAAACAGTATATAGTCAAAATTTAAATAGGACCAATTTAAAAGATTTAGATTTAAGTCATGCAAATTTTGATGATGTTGCAATTGTAAGAGCCAATCTAGAAGGAACAGGAGCCAAGATAAATCCTCAAATGGTATGGAATGAAGATTTAACAGGGACTAATTTAAAAGGTTTAGATTTAAGAGATGCCGATTTTACTGATGCTATAATTGTGAGAGCCAATTTAGAAGAAACAGGAGCAAGAATCGATCCACAAACAGTAACGGATAAAGATTTAACAGGAACCAATTTAAAAGGTTTAGATTTAAGAAAAGCCAATTTTAAAGGTGTTGTAATTTGTAGAGCCAATCTAGAAGAAACAGGAGTCAAGATAGATCCTCAAACGATATGGAATGAAGATTTAACAGGAACTAATTTAAAAGGATTAGATTTAAAAGATGCTAATTTTACTGATGTTGAAATTAATGGAGCCAATTTAGAAGATACCGGAGCCAAGATAGATCCACAAACGATAAGGGGAAAAAATTTAATAGGCACCAATTTAAAAGGATTAGATTTAAGAAAATCCAATTTTGATGATGTTGGGATTATGGGAGCCAATCTAGAAGATACAGGAGCCAAGATAGATTCACAAACGATAAGGGATAAAAATTTAGAAGGAACCAATTTAAAAGGATGTACGATTATAACTGATAAAACAACATACTATAATCGAAGTAAAAGAATGATAAAATCTTTATTTCAAAACAAATAAATCTGCATGTTTGTTGATAAAGTTATAAATCTGTGAGATAAAAAAAGTTATAATATAAATCAATTAAGGAGGTTTTAAAGTGTCAAGAGAAGAATTAAAAGACAAAGAAAAACACGAATTAATAGAATTATTAGTTCAAGAAATTAATCATAATAAAGAAAAAATAAAAGAACGATTGAAATTGGATAACCAATTATTACAACAATTGATATCTTATAATATTAAAAAAATGGAACAATATTTAAAATACATAGATTTAAGTGAAATTGATTTTGATGGGATAAATATAATTAGGCTTAATTTAAGTGAAACAAATGCCAAGATAGATCCACAAACAATATTGGCTAAAAATTTAACAGGTACCAATTTAAAAGGCTTAGATTTAAGGAATGCTGATTTTACTGATGTTACAATTATAGGGGCCAATCTAGAGGGTACAGGAGCCCATATAGATCCTCAAATGGTATGGGATAAAAATTTAGGTGGAACCAATTTAAAAGGCTTAGATTTAAAAAATGCTGATTTTGATTATGTTGCAATTTGGGGAGCCAATCTAGAAGATACAGGAGCAAGAATAGATCCCCAAACAGTATGCTTAAAAGAGTTAACAGAGACCAATTTAAAAGGTTTAGATTTAAAAGATGCGGATTTTACTGGTGTTGTAATTAGTGGAGCCAATCTAGAAGATACCGGAGCCAAAATAGATCCACAAACGATATATGGAAATTTAATAGGCACCAATTTAAAAGGATGTACAATTATAGAAGGTTACTATGAGCAAAGTAAAAAGATGATTAAATCTTTATTTCAAAATAAATAAATCTGCATATTTATTGATAAAGTGTAATTGTATAGTTATAAATCTGTAAGATGAAAATAGTTATAATATAAACCAATTAAGGAGGTTTTAGAATGTCAAGAGAAGAATTAACAGACAAAGATGAATATGAATTAATAGAATTATTGGTTCAAGATATTGATCATAATAAAGAAAAAATAAAAGAAAGATTGAAATTAAATAATCAATTATTACAACAATTGATATCTTATGATATTAGAGAAATGGAACA
>CANQVY010000094.1 GCA_947627405.1 uncultured Bacilli bacterium
CCTCCATCACTAGGATTGATTACAACAAATGCATTAACCGCATCAAATTCTGTTATGATTCCCGTTCAATGTGAATTTTATGCACTGGAAGGAATTACACAATTGTTAAATACAATTATTTTAGCACAGAAAAATCTAAATCCTAATTTAGAAATAGAAGGGGTTTTGTTGACAATGCTTGATTCTAGAACGAATTTAGGATTAGAAATTGTTGAAGAAATAAGAAAATATTTTAAAGAAAAAGTATATGATACGATCATTCCTAGATTAATCAGATTATCAGAAGCTCCTTCTCACGGAAAGCCAATTATTGCATATGATCCAAAAAGTAGAGGGGCCGAAGCGTATATAAATTTAGCAAAGGAAGTGATTTCTAAAAATGGAAACGCCTAAAAGAAGAGCTTTAGGACGTGGTCTTGAAGATTTATTTAATAATGAACCTATGGAATATAATAAAATGGAAAGCAAAATTTTAGAAGAAACTCCTAAAGAAAATATTATAGAATTAAACTTAGCCGATTTAAGAGCAAATCCATATCAACCAAGAAAAGTATTCGATGAAAAAGCTCTACAAGAATTAGCTTCTTCCATAAAAGAACATGGTGTTTTTCAACCTATTATTGCTAAAAAAAGTATAAAAGGGTATGAAATTATAGCAGGAGAAAGAAGAGTAAAGGCTTCTAAATTAGCCGGGTTAAAAACAATTCCTGCTATTGTAAGAGATTTTACAGATAATGAAATGATGGAAATTGCGCTTTTAGAAAACCTTCAAAGGGAAAATTTAAATGCTATTGAGGAAGCAGAAGCATATAAAAATTTGCTAACGACACTTGATATTACTCAAGAAAAATTAGCAGAAAGAATAGGTAAAAGTCGTAGTTATATTACAAACATGATAGGTCTTTTAAATTTACCAATTGAAGTCCAAAAATTACTAGAAAATAAACAAATTACAATGAGTCATGCCCGAGTATTAAGCAAAATAGAGGACGATGAAAAAATAAAAGAGTTGGCAAATCGAATCCTTGCAGAAAATTTGAATGTTCGTGATATAGAAGAAATATCAAAAGATAAAGAAATAAAAAAGAGTAACGAAATCAAATTCAAGAAATTAGAAAATAATAATGAATACAAATACATAGAGGATGAATTATGTGAAAAGCTTGGTACTAAAGTAAAAATAAAAAATAATAAAATGGAAATAAATTTTTCAAACGTTAATGACTTAAATCGAATATTAGAAATTATGAAAATTCATTTTTAGGTGATAAAATGGAAAATAAGGATTATAAATTAGGATCAAAAGTGATAATGAAAAAACCACACCCTTGTGGTACAAATGAATGGGAAATTGTTCGAATTGGAGCAGATATTAAAATTAAATGTATTTCTTGTGGAAGAACAGTTATGTTACCTAGAATTGAATTTAATCGAAAATTAAAAAAAGTTATAGACTAGGAAGTGTTTTATGAACAAAAAGAAGAAATTAAAATTAAAAAAATTTAAATTTCATCCAGCAACAAGTATAATTCTATTGATTTTCTTAACATTTATAGTAAGTGGTATACTTTCTTTATTTGAAGCTCAAGCCACTTATAGTCAAATTAATATAAATACAGGAACCTTAGAAAAGGTATTAGTATCAGTAAAAAGTTTATGGAATTATGAGGGATTTAAATTTTTAATAAGTAATGCAACAAAGAATTTTGCTAGTTTTACTCCACTTAGCATGTTGCTTGTATCATTATTAGGAATAGGAATAGCCGAAGCTTCAGGACTTTTAGATACTGTAATTCGTAAGAAATTGGTCAAGCTTGATGGATGGGTATTAACTTTTTTAGTAATCTTTTTTGGGACTATTTCTAGTTTGATTAATGAAATAGGGTATGCAATCATTATTCCACTTGGAGCTTTAATATTTTTATATAAAGGAAGAAGTCCTATATTAGGAATAATTGCGGCCTTTTGTGGAGTTGCTTTTGGGTATGGAACAAGCATATTTGTTGGCTCTTTAGATATTTCTTTAATATCCCATACACAACTAGCAGCAAGATTAATTGATAGTGGATATCATGTGGCACTTTCTTCCAATTTGATTATTATGATTATTACTTCATTACTTACATCCATAATTGGTACTTTTATCATTGAAAAAGTTATTGTTCATAAGGTAGGAACTTATAAAATTACTGCGGAATTAATGAAGACTCAGGAAATAAAAATCATATCTAAAGAATTGGCAGAAGATTATGAACAATCAAAAATTAGTAAAGAAAAAAGAGAATCTAGAGGTTTAAAATCGGCTTTAATTACATCAATTATTGTTATTTTATTGTTTATATATATGCTAATTCCAAATTTGCCAGGTTCAGGGTTGTTGCTTGATATGAATGCAGCTACTTATGTAGATCAGTTATTTGGAGAAAATTCCTATTTTCAAGACGGATTTACTTTTATGGTTGCATTACTATTTTTATTAGCAGGATTAGCTTATGGAATAGGTGCTAAAACACTGAAAAGTGATAAGGATATCATGAGAGGGTATAAAAAGTATATGAATGATATAGGAGAAATTATTGTTTTAATCTTTTTAGCCTCTCAATTAATTGCTTTATTTAACATGACAAATATAGGAATAGTAATATCTGGTTGGGGTGCAAATTTAATTTCAGAATTAAACTTCTCAGGTATTCCATTGATAATTTTAATTATGATTGTTATAGCAATTAGTAATTTGTTTAATACAACTCCAGAAGCAAAATGGATTATTATTTCTCCGGTAGCTGTTCCATTGCTAATGCAGAGCAACATATCTCCAGAGTTTGCTCAATTTATTTTTAGAGTTGCAGATTCAATGACAAAAGGAATTACGGTATTTTTGCCTTCCTTTATTATATTTATAGGATATTTAAACATGTATAATCCAAACAAAAAAGAACCCATAGGTCTTTTTAAAGCTATTCGATATGTATCTTTTTATTTTATGATTATAGCTATATCATGGATTTTCTTGGTAATATTCTGGTATTTAACAAATTTACCAATAGGCCCAGGGATATATCCAATTATTTGACACCAATAAGGTGTTTTTTAGTCGAAAGGAAAATTGTATGAAAAAAGCATATTGCGTAATAAAAGATTTAAGTGAAGAAGCAAAAAGTATAATTAAAAAGAATAACATAGAATTGTATATGGATGCAACAGGAAAAATTTTAACGACAAAAGAATTAATAACTTTATTAAAAACTTATGATATATTGATTATTGGAATAAAAACGCATATAACAAAGGAAATACTTAAACATATTCATTCAAAAAAGATTATAGGTACTTTATCTATAGGCGTAGATCACATTGATCAAGAGGTATTCGATAGCAATCAAGTCGATGTGGTAAACATAAAAAACGCCAATGCCATCTCGGTAGCAGAACATATCTTTGCCCTTATTTTAACTTTAAATAAAAGAATTTTTGAATCCAATACTTTGGTGTTAAATCAAAAAGGAAAAAGACAAAATCTTGAAGAGAAACCAGAAGATATTTCAAATCAAAAATTAGGACTCATCGGTGCTGGTACGATTACAAGTGAAGTGATAAAAATAGCTAAAGTATTCCATTTGAAAATGATTTGTTATACAAAACATCCAAATAGACACAAAGATTTATTAGAATATGGTATTCAATTTGTATCCTTAAAAGAATTATTAAAAACAAGCGATATAATAAATATTAGTATACCTTTAAATGAAAAAACAAAATATTTAATTTCTAGTAAAAAAATAGAATGGATGAAGCCAACAGCAACTTTTATAAATACATCACGTCGTGATGTTGTAGATTTAAAAGCATTAATTGAATATGCCGATAAAAACAAAAGATTTCATGTTGGACTAGATATAGATTTAGATGGATATGAAGATCTATTTGCCAAATATAGAAAAAATGTTATAGTTACTCCCCATATCGCAGGAACAACAAAACAATCGGTAAAAAGGATGGATATAGAACTTGCTCAAAATATTATTATTGAAGTAAATAAAAAGTAATAAAAAGTTAGAAAATAATATGCTATAATAAAGAAAAGAAAGAGGTAATAATATGGGTTTAACCGCAGGAATTGTAGGTCTTCCAAATGTTGGGAAGTCTACTTTATTTAATGCAATCACAAAACAGAAAATTTTAGCAGCGAACTATCCCTTTGCAACAATAGATCCAAATGTTGGTGTAGTTATAGTTCCCGATGAACGAATTGATCAATTAACACAAATGTATAATCCAAAAAGGACAATTGCTACCAGTTTTGAATTTACAGATATTGCAGGATTGGTAAAGGGAGCATCTCAAGGAGAAGGTTTAGGAAATAAGTTTTTGTCTCACATTCGAGAAGTCGATGCTATCTGTCACATTGTTCGATGTTTTGATGATTCAAATGTCATTCATGTAGAAGGAAATATTGATCCGCTAAGAGATATAGAAATTATCAATTTAGAGTTAGCCATTGCTGATTTAGAAGTTGTAAACAATCGAATTGATAAAATTAAAAAAAAGGCGCAAACAAATCGTGATAAACAAGCATTGATTGAAGTAGCTTGTTTAGAAAAATGCAAAACAGCGCTAGAAGAAAACACTCCACTTCGAATATTAAATTTTACAGAAGAAGAATATAAATTAATTAAAAGTTATAATTTTTTAACCATTAAACCTGTTATATATTTAGCTAACGTAAAAGAAGATGATTTAAATAAAGATAATCCCTATGTTAAGATCGTAGAAGAATATGCTAGAAAAGAAAATACAGAGGCAATTGAAATATGTGCTAAAGTAGAGGAAGATTTAATTGATATGAGCGAAAAAGATGCCAAGGAAATGTTAGAG
This sequence comes from uncultured Bacilli bacterium, assembly GCA_947627405.1. Classification (GTDB taxonomy): domain Bacteria; phylum Bacillota_I; class Bacilli_A; order RF39; family UBA660; genus CALVUP01. The sequence goes on from CANQVY010000094.1 coordinate 4,876, forward strand.
ATGATAGGTGTTAGTGAAAGTGGATTAAATCGATTAATCAAGAAAGCGTATTCTCTATTAGGATTAAAAACATTTTTTACAGTAGGTCCAGATGAAGTAAGAGCATGGACTTTTAGAGATGGGATGAATGCAAAGGAATGTGCAGGAATTATCCATACAGATTTTGAAAAAGGATTTATTAGAGCTGAAGTGACTAGCTATGAGGATTTAATAAAATATGGAAGTGAATTAAAGGTAAAAGAGGCTGGTAAAGCAAGATTAGAG
>CANQVY010000095.1 GCA_947627405.1 uncultured Bacilli bacterium
TCCTCTAGATTGGCTTCCTTAATTGCAACATCAATAAAATTGGCATCTTTTAAATCTAAACCTTTTAAACTGGTCCCTGTTAAATCTTTTTCCCATATTGTTTGAGGATCTATATGGGCTCCGGTATCCTCTAGATTGGCTCCCAAAATTGCAACATCATTAAAATTGGCATCTTTTAAATCTAAACCTTTTAAGTTGGTAAATTTTAAATCTTCATTCCATACCGTTTGTGGATCTATATGGGCATTTGTTTCACTTAAATTAAGCCTACTTATATTTATCCCTTTAAAATCAATTTCACTCAAATCTATATATTTTAAATATTCTGACACCCTTCTAATATCATAAGATATCAATTGTTGTAATAAGTGATTATCTAATTTTAATCTTTCTTTTATTTTATCTTTATTATGAGCAATTTCTTGAATCAACAATTTTATTAATTCGTCTTTTTCTTCGTTTTTTAATTTTTCTCTTGGCACTTTAAAACCTCCTTCATTGGTTTATATTATAATTATTTTTGTATGAAAATACAAGATTATAAATTTACAACTAAAAATAAACATGATATAATACCTCTAGAAATGGGGTGGTCCTATGAAATTATCAACAGTTGCGCTCGTAGGTAGACCAAACGTTGGAAAAAGTACAATTTTTAATAAAATCGTTGGAAAACAAAAAGCCATCATCGAGGATACACCTGGTGTTACAAGAGATCGAATTTATAGTGAAGCAAAATATAAAAACTATAAATTTAATGTAATTGATACTGGAGGAATCGATGTAAGTAAGGATTTATTTAATGATGAAATTAAGGTACAAGTGGAAATTGCGATTGAAGAAGCAGATGTTGTAATCTTTGTTGTAGATGGTATGGAAGGATTAACTACAAATGATTATGAAGTTAGAGATATGCTTCGTAAAAGCAATAAAAAAGTAGTTGTAGCTATTAATAAATTAGATAATCCAAAACGATTCGAACGAATCTATGAATTTTATGAACTCGGTTTTGATGAATATGTTCCTGTAAGTGGTTTACATAATATTGGTTTTATAGAACTATTAGATGCTGTTTGTAAAGATTTCAAAGACAACGCCCATGAACAAGTAGATCATCGTCTAAAATTTTGTTTAATTGGAAGACCAAATGTAGGAAAAAGTAGTTTACTTAATGCTTTAATCAATGAAGAAAGAAGCATTGTTAGTTCCGTTGCGGGAACCACAAGGGATTCTATTGATACAGTATTCACTTATGAAAAAGAAGAATATGTCATTATAGATACTGCTGGTCTTCGAAAACGAGGAAAGGTGTTTGAAACCATTGAAAAATATAGTTTACTTCGATCTTTAAAAGCAATTGATAATAGTGATATTTGCTTATTAGTTATTAATGCAGAAGAAGGAATTATTGAGCATGATAAACATATTGCAGGCTATGCTTTAGAAAAAGGAAAAGGCTTAATCATTATTATTAATAAATGGGATACTTTAAAGAATCCAAATATTAATCAATATACGAAATTAATTCGAAGTGAATTTCAATTTCTAAGATATGCACCAATTGTTTTTACCTCTGCTAAAACGAAAAAAAGAATCCATACCATTATGCCAGAAGTAAAAAAGGTAGGCGAAAATATTAAAAGAGAAGTGAAAACAAGTGCATTAAATGATGCTATCCAAGATGCCTATCAATTGAATATTCCTCCTTCTTATAAGGGGAAACGTCTCAAAATATATTTTGTCAATCAATCTGGTATTAAACCTCCTAAATTTACTTTTCATGTGAATGATAAAGGTCTTGTTCATTTTTCTTATGAAAGATACTTAGAAAACAAAATAAGAGAAACATTTGATTTTGAAGGAACTCCAATTACCCTTCAATTTAAGAATAGAGGTGAGTAAATGTTTTTATTCAATACATTCAAAAAAACAGAGAAGAAACAACAAGAATTAGAACATTTAAACAAAGCAATAGAAATGTTATACAAAAATTATGAAAAAAAGGTTGTTTCTTCCGACTATTATTTAAAAAAGAATCAAGAGTTTTTAAAAAAGAAAGAAAAGTTGGAAAAGCAATTAAACATCTCCAAATATTAACAAAATAAAACCTTCTACATATATTGTTGTAGGAGGTTTTTTATGTTTGGAGATTCTTTTTTTAAAAAAGTAGAAAATAAAACAAATGTGGATAAAAATACAATTTTATCTCTTGCTAAGGATTTACAAAATTCGAATATGAAAGATAAGAAAGTTTTAGAAAATTTAGTAGATAATATTAGTAAAATTACAGGAAAAAATATTAGTAAAGAAAAAAAGGAAAAAATAGTAAATACAATTATAAATGACAACGTTCCAAAAGATATTGATAAAATGATATAAAGTACTAAGTACTTTATTTTTTTTCATATACAAAATATGTATTAGAAATATTTTTTATCTTTATACTTTTTTTCTTTATATAATTTCTAAGTTCTCTATTTGATTGTAAGTTTGTATTATTGTCAATAATAAATAGGGTCCCTGATTTTAAAGCATCAAATTTTTTCATTAACTTATTTGTGCCATGATACCCAGTATTCCCATATAAAGTTAAAGAAAAGTCATTAATTAAAAGATTATGATCCAACTGAAAAAAGTATGCAAAATCTGTTAATAAATAAACTTCACGATCCAAATTCTCATGATATACTTTTTGAATTTCATCATTTAAATAATTATAGTATTGTGATTTCGTATTTGTTAAATAAAATACGTTTTCTTTATTCCATTCTATAATATAATGATCTGTGTATTTATAATATATGAACAGAGAATATAAAACAAAAAGGGATAAAAAAACAAGGCTTACTTTTTTTTGATTTATTATTTTTATTTTTCCTTTGAATATATAGAGGATTATAATTGCATTTACAACTAAAAGAAAATGTACAAAATCAAATAAAGGAATAACAATTGTGGAAAAAGAAAGTACATACAATAAATCAATATCTTTGCTTTTTTTATATTCCTTGATTAAAAAAATAAATAATCCAATGTAAAAAATAAAAATAGGATTTATCTGACTGTTTTTTGATGAAAAATCAATCAAGCCCAATAAAGTATAATCTATACATTGTAAAAATGTCTTTGTTAATAATAAATATAGAACAAATAAGATAAGTATAAAAATCAATGTCAAAAATCTCTTCTTTCTTTTTGTTTTATTTTTTAAAAATAAAGAAGGAATTAGCAAAAAAATACCTACGCTTTGTTTAACCAATATGCAAATTGCTAATAGAATACCAATAAAATAGTCACTTTTGTTTTTTTCTTCTAAATAAATTAAGAAAAAGAGCATTACAAGTAAAAACGTATTATAACTTGCCCAACAACAAGGTATCAGTAGCATAAAAGAAAACATACTATTATTCCAATTTTGTGTATATTTATAAATACTCGTTGGAATAAGCGCTAAAAGAAAATTGTGAAATAACAAGTAGGTAATATATCTATCTTTAAATATGGATAAAACGATTGCATTTATCCAGGAATGCATAGGCAACGTAACCATATTAAAATCTTTATATGGAATCATGCCTAAAGCTATATTATGAGAAAAACCATATTCCCATATCTGGTCACTATTATCGGCTGCAAGAAAAATATTTATTATCGAAAAAAGAAGAGTAAATAGTAAAAATGCAAAGATATATTTATAATTTTCTTTTATTTTTTTCAACATGTTATCACCGACTTTAATTATAACATGTTTTTTTCATATTCTTTTGTTTTTATCATATGATTAAATGAAAACATTAGAAAAGGTAAGTGAGTATATGGAAAAATATGAAATTATTAAAAATATCGCTGCACGTACAAAGGGGGATATTTATTTAGGAGTCGTTGGGGCTGTTCGTTGTGGGAAAAGTACTTTTATTAAAAAAGTGGTCGAAACATTAATTGTTCCTAATATTGAAGATGAATATGAAAGAAAAAGATGCCTAGATGAAATTCCTCAAAGTGCTCAAGGGAAAACAATTATGACAACAGAACCTAAATTCGTTCCTAATAATGCAGCAAAAGTACATATTGATGACTTTGACTGTAATATTCGTTTAATCGATTGTGTTGGATATGTCATTGATAATGCAAAGGGGGCTGAAGATGAAAATGGTCCTCGTATGGTTAGAACCCCTTGGTATGATGAAGAAATTCCTTTTGTAGAGGCCGCTGAGTTAGGTACAGAAAAAGTAATTAAAGAACATTCCACCATCGGAATTGTCATGACAACGGATGGATCGATTGGAGAGTTTGATCGTAGTGATTATCTAGAAGCCGAAAATCGAGTTATTAATGAATTGAAGGAAATAGGAAAACCCTATATTGTTATTTTAAATTCAACACATCCTATGTTACCAGAAACTCAAAGATTAGCAGAATCGATCAGCGAAGAACATAATGTAGTCGTTTTACCTATGAATGTAGAAGCTATGAGTGAAAAAGATATCTATACAATTTTAAGAGAAGCTTTATATGAATTCCCGGTACTAGAAGTAAGTGTAAATATGCCTGAATGGATTGCTATTTTAAATTCCGATAATCCAATAAAAAAACAATATATAGAAGCCATTCGAAATAGTGTTTGTAACATTGATAAGCTACGTGACATTGATACAATTACAGATAGTTTTAAAGATGTGGATGTAATTGAAAAAGCCTATTTATCCAATGTAGATCCTTCAACAGGAGAAGTCATCATTTCTTTAAATTCACCAAATAGTCTATATGATTCCGTTTTAAAGGATATTATAAAAATTGATGTTACCAATAAGGCAGAGCTATTATCTTTATTTCAAGATTATAATGAAGCTAAAACAGAATATGATCAAATTAAATATGCCCTAAAAATGGTAAAGCAAACAGGCTATGGAGTTGCAACACCAGCTCTTAAAGACATGAAATTAGATACCCCTGAAATAATTAAACAAGGAAGTAGATATGGTATCAAATTAAAAGCTACAGCTCCATCTATCCACATGATAAGAGTTGATGTTGAATCTACCTTTGAACCAATTATCG
>CANQVY010000096.1 GCA_947627405.1 uncultured Bacilli bacterium
TCTTCAATGGTACTCTAGCAAATATTGCTGATTGGTTTCCGTCTGCACCTGCTAAGTCAATAGGATAATCTTTAGGAGTTCCTGTACTATGATTTAAATGTGACGTTGTTCCATTATAATCTTGGGTAACTCTCAACGTCTCCATAGGAAAAGTAAAATATTTCATTTATAATCTCCTAACGTGGCAATTCAACTTCTGGTTCTTTTAGTTCTTCTTTAGGCTTAATCATATCACTAAAAGATTGTAATTTTCCTTCAAAAGTCTTATACAACGTATCTGCACCTAAAAATGCGAATAAACCAACCCAGAGACTATTTATGATTGAAACGTCTGTAAAGGACAAGCAGAAAGCCACAGAAAATGCCACATTAACGACAAAACTGTATAACTCAATAAAATTGCTTGTCTTGAATAAAACTTTCGTCTTTTGCACGAATGCGGTCGTCACAACGGCCAACATAATTGCTATAATAAGTAAATTTCTTAATAATTCAATATCCATAATTTTTTCCTACCTTCCTATTAAATATTCCTGCATATCCTGTTTTGCATTTTTTAATTTTTCAATGCTATTTCCCGTAATTTCGTGATCCAACAAGGCAAACATTGATTTACAAATAACTTTGTTTGTTTCTTCAATCGATTTTAACCTTTTGTTATCATTTTCAAGCATTGTATCGTGATTTGTTACTTTTTCTTTTAATTTTTTAAACGGATTTAACATTTTAATGATTACCGTCAATCCGCCTCCAATAACGGATACTCCACCAAAAAATGCTAAAATAGTTTGAATTGTAATTACTGTATTTTCCATTATTTCGCCTCTTTTTTTACCCTTTTAGTAATTTCCTTATAAATTGTATGATTTTCATAATTAATTCACGAAGCCAATACCAATTCGGCTTCTCAATAGGTACGTCGTTATCTTCCTCGTTGGCTTCAAATTCGATAAGCCAAGCCTCGTAAAACGGATAGGAATAAGGAAGAATGAAGCATCCTTTGTTTCCCCATTCTTCGCCCCAACTATTTTGAATTAATAGACCTGTTTCATTCCACCCATAACATACAACGGCATGTCCACCGAATGGCTCTTTTTTTGGCAAATAAGCAACGAAATTCTTATCCACCTTTAAGCCTTCGTTATCGGTGTCAATACACACCACAACAGGCTTTTTGTAGGTGTACACGGCTTGTTTTATTTCATCAATTGTGTTTAGCATTGCATAGCGAAGTATTTTTCGCTTACTTGCTTGTTCTTTGTACTTTTCTAAATCTTTATCAACCAATTCTTTAGCATAAGTCATCTCTGCGTTTGCGTCCAATTCACGATTTGTTAGGTAGCCTACTTTGTTAACTGTTTTTAAGGCTTGGCTTGCGTACATTCCACTTCCTTGATAATATCCTTCGGGGCGATAACCGTATATCCACCCCGTTGAATAATTTACGCCATCTTTAGTCTCTAACACTTCAGAAACGCTATGTGCCACGCATGAACCAACCATTCCCTGGTCTTTTATATGTGAATGTTCTACTTCAAACTTTGCAGGTAATTCAATCGTTTTGCTTACTTTAGCAATTCGATAATTACGCAAATCTTTTGGAGATTTTAATGCTCCAGTTCCTTTTTTTTCATTCATAAATACAATTTCCTTTCTTTCTAAAAGAAAGGCCATATGTAGTTCTTAGAAAGTTATGTATTTTCTTCGTTGGTTTGTTTTAATGTTTCATATAATTTTCGATAATTTTCTGATACATAATAATTCTTATAACCTTTAGACATTCCATACCAAGAGTTAAAAGCGCTTTGAATAAATTCTTCTCCATCTTTTCTTCCTTGATATTTTTTAAACATTTTTACCAATCTTCTTCTAGCTTGATGAATACTTTTCTTTCCTAATCTAATAATTACTTGACCACTAGTAGTTAAATTAATTCTTTTCTTAAGAAAAATAAAAGTAGAAGATAATTTAGTTACCGATACTTTTTTATCATTTATAGTTATATCAAGTAGTTTAGCCATTTTTCGTAATCCGTCTTGGCATGCTTTAACTTCCTTTAAGTCTTTGCATATAGCATACCCATCGTCCATGTACCGTCCGTATCCTTTGATTTTTAAGACTTCTTTAAAATATCGATCTAAAAGTGTGGGATAATATACTGCACATATTTGTGAAACTTGGCTTCCTAGTCCTAACCCTTTTTCACCAAAACTATCAATATTATTTTTTAGCATAGCTAAAATGTCTTTATCTTTTATATCTTTACTGAGTAAACTTATAAGTATTTTGTGATTTATATTATCAAAATATTTGGAAAAATCGAATTGAAAAATATACCCGGTATTTCCATATTTTTTGTAATGCCTTAATAAGTGAGTTTTTAGACGATTTAATGCAAAATCTGTTCCTCTTCCTTTCAAACTAGCACCATTATCATATATTAATTTTGGGGCTAAAACAGGAATAAGATATTTGTCGCACAATACTCTTTCAGAACATCTTTCGTCTATATTTACTGCTCTAATATGCCTTATTTTACCACGCTCAAAAATATCAAACTCCTTAAATTTTAAAGGTTGAAATTTTTTCTCTTGGAGTTTTTTATGTATTTTTAAGGTTGCTATCGGAAGTATGGCTTCATATCTTTGGATACTAGACTTCCAACGAACACCTTTTCTACACAAATAAAACGATTTATACAAATTATCATAAGCAAATACTTCATTGTAATTGCCAATCTGTTGCATTTTATTTATTTTTTTCTTTTCTCTTTGAGCGTGGCGTCTTTGATATCTTTTCTCTCGTCTTTCTTCACTTTTCATTATTATACCTTTCAAATAACTGCAAATAAGGCTAAATTGCTTACACATCTTTATTTCATTTGATTTAATAAATGTACTATGCCAAAACAACCATAAAATTGAATAAACCAAAAAAATTCAACTATGCAAGAAGCGTCCGATTGGGCATGCTAAGCAATAAATTTAGTTCCGGGAGGAACAGGGTTATAAATTCCTTTATATATTCTGGGCATTGATTTCACTATTTTTTCAAGTTACTTTAACTTAGCCGATAATTCATATAAATCGGGAGCGACCGAATTAGTATTGTTACCATTGTTATTGTTGGCAGCGCCGCTGGAGTTCACATTACACCAATTATATCCATTACTTGAATTGTAATTCGAGCTTTTTTGCAACTTATAACCCGAGTATTTGAAATTACTTTCCAATTACCCTTTCATATTTTGATTGATCATTTTTCAAAACACCTTTTATCAAAACGATTTCTTTATTAAGCATTTCTGCTAAATTTTTGACGAATTTAATTGAAACACCGTTTCCACCAAACAAATAATACATTACTTCTATTTGAGACAATATGGCTTGTGCTTCAGCTATAGCCATTTTAAATTCTTTATTTCTTAATACTGCATCTTCATAATATTCTACATAAACCGAATTTGCTTTTTTTACATGATTAAGCAATTCTATTGCCATATCAGTTAATTTTTGATAGAAAAAGTAATATTTTTTTGGCTTACTTACCATACATTTTATGATGTTAACTTCTATGTCTCTTGCGTTTTTCAAAAATTCCATATTTGATACTGATCGATCACATGCTTTTACCGACATGATTACCTCCCTATTTTCATTCTATCAAATATTTTGAATATTTACTATGTTTTTTTATTACTCGCTAGGACTAGCCTAGCGAGATTTACGAACAAAGATTATATGCAAAAAGCGGGAGCGACCGAACTAGTACTGTAACCATAGCTATTGTCGGCAGCGCCGCTGGAGTCCACATAACACCAATAATATCCATAACTTGAAGCGTAATACGAGCTCGGACTTCTTAACCAATAATAATCAGAACTTCCTTTTGTCCCATTTTTATTTAAGTATTTTATACGATTATTTGAAGTTTTAAAATAATCGTACTGAACACCTTCATAATTGCCTGGATTTTGGCCTCCCAAATAATTGCTATAAGTGGACGTTCCAAACACCTCTGGATAACTTAGCAACCAGCATTTATCATTTGTTACTATTGGCGCTTCATCTGCTTTAGTATGATATTTTAAATTATTCTTTTTAACCTCTTTTACTAATGAATTAAATGTAGCAGGCATTGAGTTCAAAAATGATCCGTTAAGATAATTTCTAAGTGGACTTTCGGAATAATTTTCATTATCACTAACCGGATAGTGTGATTTACCCCAATAATATTCATATTCTGCTGAATTATTATTTGCTAATACTTCTCTACAATTTATTGTAACAGCAGATTTATTCTTACCATAGATAGGATCTTTCAAATCATCGTGATTAAATCCAAGTATGACCATCATCATATCTTGAGCGGCATGTGCTTTAGAAGCGTTAGAATCAACCACAGTTGCGTTCAAATGTACTTTTCTAGTATCCCCAACATGCCAATGGTCGGCGATATTAATAGCACCTTTATAGTGCGCATTTAACATAGCACTTATTTCTTCATCGGTAGCAGTCGCAAATGGTACAATATTAGGAATCAGTGTAGGCATTCCTATAGTTCTATTTGCCTCGTTTGTATTATAAATTCCCTTGTCAGAGTATGGAAATATCGAAATATAATAAGTTTCGTCATTTATCAAATCATTTATCTCAAGAGCATCAGTTTTATACGCATTACGCGAAGTATTATCAATTGCTACTGTTCCATCGTTTGGTCCACTAGGATAACCACCCGTTTTATATACAACTTTTGTTCCCTTCCATGTGCAAAGTAATGTGTTATCACCGTCATAAGTATCTTCCGGATCTTCCCAAGTTATTTTTAACGATTGATCTCTTGATGTCACAGAAATGTTTTTTACATTCATAGGAGCAACCCCTCCAGATGGTAAATTTAAAATTTCTTCATCAAAATTTTTTGCCGGAATTAAAGACTCATCACCCTTTTTACTTTTTATAGTTCCATTTACAACAGCAACATAATTTCTTTTAAATTTATTCCAATTATCTTGTAA
>CANQVY010000097.1 GCA_947627405.1 uncultured Bacilli bacterium
TAAGTCATCTAATTCAAACCTATCAAATGCCTTATAAATCGTTTCTGTTACTTCAACATTTTGCAATATTCCTTTACCATCTTTAAATGAAACGGTATAAACATTTCTTTCTTCACAATAATTTAATGTATAAGGGTTATCCTTACTTTTTCTTCTTTTTGGGCGATTTGCCATTTTTCTTTCCTCCTATCAATTTGAATTTTTTTAAAAACAAATTGATAAGGTGGATCACGGCACCCAATATTTATTGCATTAAAAGTAACAAAAAAAAGGTCAAACTCACCTTGTAAATAGGTGAATCTGACCTTATTCTTAACTGCATTATGTTGTTTATTTACTTTTCCCGGAGAGTGGTATTTTTCTTTCCCCATAGGCAATAAACCTCCATAAACGAACGCTATTGCCTTTCAGTTACACATAAAGTTATAAATACTACTCTAAACTTTTTGTATGTATAATTTTTAAAATTAAATTAGCCAGTAATAAAGAAGTCTATCTAAATAGAAAAACACTACATACTACTAATTTTTAATTACAATTCTATTTATTCACTACTACCACTTATCCTTCTTTCTATATTACATAGCACTAGGCAATGCTATATTGCCCACATTATACGACATATTACTCGAAAAATTTGTCGAAATTTGTATAGAACGCAAAAATTGTTAAAAAAAATAAAACTATGACTATGTTTGTCGCAGTTTTATTAACATAATTATATATTTTTTTCAATTATTAGTGGATTTATTTCTATAACTTGATAACCTAAATCTTCTATTTCAGTTTGTAAAAATAACATTATTGTTTCTACATCTACACTATCATTATGTTTTGGTAACAGTTCCTGTGTCCATATCGCCACTAATTCTAATAAATTCTTTTTGCTATCTGGATTTTCTTTTAAATATTGCACTAACCTTTCTGCTATTATGTGAGCCATCTTTGAATGGTCTTTGTCATTGTTTTCTTTGCAATACTCACAATATTTTAATAGATGATCCTCAACATATTCTTCTTTCTTACATAAAGTATATTCATTATTGAAGTCTGGATAAAACTCTGTTGGCAAGAAATGATATGTTCTTAATTCAATAGCAACAGTATAATATTCTAATTCTTGTGGTACTAATGACCTTACTATTTGCGAATATGTTTTGTTGACTATTACCTTTTTATAATATATATTTATCATTTCATTTACTATTTTTTTTGCTTCTGTATCAAGCATATTTTCAAATTCTCTTAATAAAGTATTCATATTTATTTTCCTTTCTTTTTAACTCTTTTTCATTTATATCTTAATAAGTTTTAGTGGTATTAAGTTATAACGCCTATATCTTTATAATTTATATATGAATAAGTTATATCTTAATAACTTATACTAAAAAAAGATTGGAGGTGTCTAGTATTGAAATCTATGGAATTAGTTGGTCTTAATACAAAGTATTATCGATACCAACAACGCTTAACACAAGAACAGTATGCTAATAAAACAAAATTCAAAATCGCTTATATCAGCACTATTGAAACCGGTGACGCAAATCTGACTTGTAAAAATATAGATTCTATTGCAGAATCTCTTGGAATAAAACCTGCCGATTTATTCAATGAAGAAACTGCAAAACTCGCTAAAAAACTACCACCAAGAGTTGATATGTATAAATAATTTATAATACTGTTTCCTTCAGTATGTCATAAATATTTTTCCAATCTTCTCCATACCTTATATCTTCAAAGCTATAACTTTGTAAAAATGGATCGGATAACAATAAATCTTTATGATTAAGAGGACTATTAACTAAAATGTATAATAGTTCTTTTTTTTGTGTATCATTATCCATTTTATAAATTGCTTTCATTATTTTATAACAGTCCTTTTTGAAATCAAATAAATGCTTATTTACCAACTTTTGTAAGTTTATATAACATACTTCACTTAATGCTTTTTCACAACATTCATATAATTCTGGTATTGCAGGTATTCTCTTACTTATCGCCTCACTATCGTTGATATTATGTATCAATGGTAAATCTTTTTCATAAATCATTTCTTTTTCGGTAAGTGCTTTGTTTTTAATTACTTCATCTATGTCAATTATTTCATTTTCTAACAACATAATAACAGTTTGTATTCTTTGAAATAATGGTGTTGCATAAAAGTCATAATTTTCAAAAGCAAATAATAACCCCTTTCCATCAAAAAAATTATAATCAATTATAAATATAAGCGAATCAAAAAATTTTATTAAGTTCTTTATTTCTTCTTTATCGTAATGCTTTATCTTTTCTAAAACATTTGGATAATTATGCAATGACTCAAAAATACCTTTTATATCATATTTATATAATACATAATATTTATCCAAATCTTCTATTATTTTCTCCTTTACTACCATTTTTTTACAGTCCTTTCTAAAAATAAAAACAGTACAAAAATAACTCTAATGTACTGCTTTTAGATGTCTTTCATTTCTTTAATTTATATCTTAATAATATATATCTTAATACGAAAGGCATTATACCATTATACTTTTAAAAAGTCAACCGATTTCGGCGTATATTTTAAGTCTAATTTTGTTAAAATTTATATATTGTAGGAGGTGTTAGTAATGTTATTTAAAGAAGCTGTAAGTAGCAGAATTTTAGATTTGTGTAAACAATATAACTATACTCCTAATAGGCTAGCAGAAATGTCTGCAATTCCACCATCAACATTAAGGGCTTTACTTTCAAATAAAGTTGAAAACCCTAGTTCTCATTTAATTTTTAAAATATGTCGAACACTAAAAATTGATATTAAAGAATTTTATAATTCTACTTTATTTAAGTTCGATAATATAGATGATTAAAGACCATTCGATATGAATGATCTTTTTTATTTCTCGTTATAAATTTATTTTTTAAGCAAATAAAACAATGATTATCAGATAAATATAAACTACTATTCTCAATTAACTATCTATATTATGCAATTTACTTTTTGGAAAAGTTATGACTAATCTTGTAAATTCATTTTCTTTTGACTGTATTTGCAACTGTAACCCTAATCTATCACATAATTTCTTTGACAAATATAACCCCATTCCTGTTGAATGTTCTTTTTTTCTGTTTGTTCCTGTAAAGCCTTTTTCAAATACTCTTAATAAATCTGACTTTTTTATTCCACACCCATTATCTCTAATAAATAACTTTACACTATTCTCCTTATTTTCTCCCCAAATTTCAATTTCTTTTTTATCCTTATCTAAATATTTTAGTGCGTTTTGAATAATTTGAGAAATGATAAATATAAGCCATTTTTCATCTGTAAATACCGTATAATCTAAATCGTGAATATTTAAGATAATCTTTTTATCTAATATATAGTATCTATACTTTAAAATAACATTATGAATAATCTCTGATAATTCTATTTCTTTTACAAAATAATCTTTTTCAGTATTGCCACTCCTTGCATAATATAACATTTGCTCTACTAATAAATTTATTTTATCTATTTCTTGTTTTAGACTATAATCTTTATTATTGTCCAATGTAAGAGAAATAGCTGATATTGGTGTTTTTATCTCGTGAGCAAAACTTTCAACATATTCTTGATAATCTGCATTTTCTTTTTCTAATTCACTTATTTTATCGTTCATAGCTTTGCAAGCCTGTTTTAGTGCATAATAGTAACTTTGACTTTCTATGTCAGTTGGCTTGTCAATAATTTCAGTTATTAAATATTTTTCTTCTAAATTATCTACTAATGATGTTATTTTTCTATATTTTCTTTTTTGTTTGCTATACTCTATAATTAAATATAATAGCATAAAAAAAGCTAATACCACTATTGTTAATGCTATATATATACCTTTAATACCTATCATAGAAAAGATAAATGCAATTAAAACTAAAAAACTTATTTGTTCTATTATTAAAAATATCTTTTCTTCTAAAAATGTTATAAAATTCATAGTTTATAACCCTTTCCTCTAACATTTTCCAATAAATCTTTTATTCCTATTTCTTCTGCTTTTTTTCTTAATCTATTAATATTTACAAGCAATATATTTTCATCTAAATAATATTTATCATTCCATAATTTTTCTAATAATTCCTCTTTTGAAATTACCCTATTGTCATTCATAAAGAAATAATATAATATTCTAAATTCATTACGAGTAAGTTCTATTTCTTTACCTTCATATTTCAATAATGATAAATGTAAATCTAGTGTATATCCTTTTTTAGTGATTTCCTTAAAGTTCATTGGATTACTTAAATTTATTGCTCTTTTAATTTTTTCTAATAAAATTATTGTATCATAAGGTTTAGTTATAAAGTCTATTCCACCAACTTTTATACTCATTATTTCATCTTCTGTACTATCTCTGCTTGTAACAAATATAATAGGAATATTACTTTCATTTTTAATTTTTCTACATATTTCATATCCATTTTCAAAAGGTAAGTTTATATCTAATAGAACCAAATTTGCATCACTATTTTTTATTTGTAGTGGTATGTTCTCAAATTCATTAAAAGATATTACTTCATACCCATTATTTTTTAACAGTTTTGATAATTCTTCACGAATTTTCATATCATCTTCTACTATTGCAATTTTCATATTTTCCTCCATCTTTCATATTATACTATATTTTGTGAAAAGAAAGCTAGTTTAATGCTAGCTTTCCTTTAAATTTCTTTTAAATTCAAAATATGTTGCTATGTAGTAAATTATATAAATTACTAAAAATACTGCTAAACCTCCAAAATAGTATGATAAATATATATAATCGTTTTCTAGCAATGATTTATAGATATTATTTATTGATGTTATTAAACAAAGACTGATTATTATTGGGTATATTATAGGTAAACCAAATAACACTAATAATTGTTTTCTTATAGTTTTATATATTTTTTCTTTCTTTACTCCTAATCTATTTAATACATCATATCTATATTTGTACTTTGTTGAATCTGTCAAACTTTGAATTGCAAGTATTGT
>CANQVY010000098.1 GCA_947627405.1 uncultured Bacilli bacterium
GCTCTAGCACGAACCCATATATCTTCAACTAAAAAAAACGAGCACGGATTCAGGTTCTTCATAGACTGATTTTAATCCTCCAACAGCATTGGCAATATTTATAAAAGGTTCCTTTGAAAGAAGTAAACACATCGCAAAAAAGCAAGCTTCTACTTCATTTTTTCTTCTGCCGTTTTAAGTTTTCTATCGTTAAAAATATAATCAAAAAAAATACTTTTGTCCATTGTTTTTGTTATATGTGCATATTTTTCCATGTTTTCTCTCCTTATTTTTTATGATTTACAAAATCATATAATTGTTTTATTTCTTTTGCATTTAATTTTCTATATTTTCCTGATGTTAATCCTTTTAATGTTAAAAAAGCAATTCTTTCTCTTTTTAATTTTAATACCTCTAGTCCAACAGCTTCAAACATTTTCTTTACTTGATGATTATGCCCTTCATGAATAATAACTTCAACTATAGAAGTATTTGTTTTAAAATCTGTCTTTTTTACCTTTACTTTGGCTTTGGCTATTTTTATCCCGTCAATAACCATGCCGTTTTGCATAGGAATCACATGTTCTGCTTTCGCAATTCCTTTCACTTTTGCAACATATACTTTATCAATTTCATTTTTCGGATGCATTAAATCATTTGCGAACTTTCCATCATTCGTTAATAATAATAGCCCAGTTGTATCATAATCTAATCTTCCAACTGGATAAATTCTTTTATCTGTATCAATCAAATCAATAACTGTTTTTCTACCTTTATCATCCCTAGCTGTACTTACTACACCTCTAGGCTTATTTAAAATATAATATTCTTTATCTTGTTGTTGTATTTTTATACCATCGACTTCTATATTATTTTTTAAAGATACTTTAAACCCCATTTCGGTTATAATTTTGCCATCTACCTTTACTTTTCCTTCTTGTATCAATTCTTCTGCTTTTCGTCTAGAACAAACTCCACAAGAAGCAATGACTTTTTGTAAACGTTCCATAGGCCTCACCTAGATAAATTATACAAGAAAAAAAAGAATATAGCAACTAAAATATTTTTTTAAACCAGTCTGCTATTTTCTTAAAAAAAGAAGTACTTGTTTTAGCTTTTACATATACATTTTCGCTATATAAAACATCATCATATAACAAAACTTTTACGGTTCCAATCTTTTCATGATCTTTGTGTTTTTGATTTGTATCGAGTACTAAAACCACTTTACTATTTTGGTATTCTTCTTTGCTCATAGGATAAGAAAAGGAATTTTTTACATATAATTGTTCTTCTTTAGAATTGGCATCTACTTCAAAATCATGACAATCTATAAATTTATAATTTTCATAATTCTCAAAAGCATAATTGTATAAAGACATATGTGTATCATATTCATAATCATCTTTTAAAGTAACCGCTGTTAAAGATAAGTCGTTTTTTGTAGCTGAAGTAACCAAAGTACGACCAGCTTTTGGGGTATATCCGTTTTTTCCCCCGGTTGCGAATTCGTATTTTGAAAGCAATTTATTCCGATTATACCAAACATAAGATTTTAAATCCGTTTTTGTCGTATACTTTTTTGTCCCTGTAATTTCTCTATATAAATCATATTGATTCGCATAACTAGAAAGAAGAGCCATATCATAAGCTGTAGATAAATTCCCAGTCGTATCATCATCAAGTCCATGTGAATTAATAAAAGTAGTATCTTTCATTCCTATTTCTTTTGCCTTCAAATTCATAAGCTTTACAAAATCTTCTTCACAATTTGAAATATAATTGGCTATAACCACTGCGGCATCATTTCCACTTCGAAGCAATAACCCATAAAGCAAATCTTTCATTGTTATTTTTTCCCCTACACTAATATAAATATTACTTCCATAAATAGGTAAAATTTCTTCTCCTACCGTCACAATATCGGTAGGCTTTGCATTTTCGATAGCAATAACAGCCGTCATAATCTTAGAAATCGATGCCACACTTCGTATTTCTTTACTATTATTTGCGTAAAGTACTCTTTTACTATTGATATCCATTATAATACTTGAATAAGCAGAATCTGTTATGGCATAAGAGGAAATAGGAAAAAATAGAATTAGTAAAAATAAAATTTTTTTCATCATATATTTCACCTAATTAATGATATGTATTGAATTCATTTTTAAACTAAAAAAAAACAACTTTTAAGTTACTTTTTAATCATTTTTTTAGCTTTTTCACTTTTAATTTTAGATTTAGCATCACTACTCATTGTATAAACATCAACCGTTTCCTTTACTAAACCACAAATGTCATCTAATTTTGCTCGAATATCACTTTTGATCCCGCTTGATATATTTTCATTCATATCTGCGTAAGCATTTAAACGTTCTAGATTCTGCTCATAATTAGGATCATCCATAAATTCTTCTATATATTCTTTTAAATATTCTTTACTTCCCACTAAATTGCGTTCTTTATTATGAAGGATTACTGCAGCAGCATTCACACAAGAACGATTAATATAGCCTTCTTTATCTTCAAATATTTTAGAAGAAATAACAAGTGGAAACAACCTTCCTGTAAACATTTCTTTTCCAATATTTGGAGAAATCATTTCATAAAGTACCGTCTTTATATCTTCAAAAGAAATAGACCATATACTAGAATGAGCAGCAAATTTTCTTTCACCACCCTTTGCAACGAATAGTTCACCCTCGTATATCTTAGCCATACTCTTTATCCCCCTTTCTAAAAGATGCTAGTATTATACCATAGTTTTTTCAATTTTTCAAGAAAATTGAAAAAAGAGCATTAATTGCTCTTTACATAATCTATATAATTATTAATTTTTGCTGCCCAAGTTGTACTTTCAGCATAAGACGGATTGATGTTTTCAGGTGTTGTTAATCCTTTTGCATAATAATTATTATATAGAAAATTTAAATAAGATTTTATTCCTTCATCTAAAGATTTATACCCTTGATATCCATTACAGTTTCCACTACCTTTTATACCTCCGACGTTATGACATGCATTGACTAAATGACTGCATGTATAACGACAACCTGTCTCTTCCAATACAATAGCAACTGCCAAGTATGGATCCAATCCAGTTTCTTTCGTATAGTTTGCAAAAATATATCCTTTATTAGCCATTGTAGAATTTAATGATCGATTTAACTTATTGGTAAGTTCTGTCAAAGTTAACCCATCATATACCTCTTCTTCAACCAGCATTGTTTCCACAGGTTCGATAGTAGTTACCTCATTTAATTTGCCCACTACTTCTTTTTTTATTGAAGTAGCTTCCTTATCATTCGTTTCAACTATATCTGCATTTAAAGATTTACAAGAAGTTGAAATTTCTTTCACTGAAGTCGATAACATCCTCTTATCATTTTCAGCACATGTTGTTTTCTCATCTACAAGATCAGTATATGATCCCTTATAGACAACTAGTAGACTCATCAGCAATAGAAAAATACCTATTCCCTTAAGAGTCCGCTTCGACTGTTCTTTTTCCATATTCACCATACCTTTTTACCTGAAAACAGTATTTATTATAACAAACATTTATATAATAGTCAAATTTGCATCAATCGTTTACCTATGTTAAAATTTATATATACATTAAGGAGGATCTATGAAAGTTACAATTATAGGCGCAGGCGCTTATTCATTAGGTTTATCTTTCATGTTTCATGAAAACACGAAAAATATAACCATATATAGTAAAGTTAAAGAAGAAATTGAAATATTAAAAAAATATCATAAAAATGATAAATATCTAACAGGCATATCCATTTATAAAGATATCCACCTTACAACCGATTTAGAAGAAGCAATGAAAGAATGTGATTTAATTGTCATAGGCGTTTCAACTAAATATATAAATAGTATATGCACAGAAATCAATCCATATTACAAAAATCAAAACATATTAGTTGCTTCCAAAGGGATCGATCAAAATAGCTTACTTTTTGTTAGTAGTATTGTAAAATCAATTATCCATACAAATAAAATAGCTGTGATATCAGGCCCTACTTTTGCTATTGATTTGGCAAAGAAAGAAATTTGTGGACTTTCTATTGCAAGTAAAAACGAAGATACCATCAAAATCGTAAAAGAGACTTTAGAAAATCCGTATTTAAGACTTAGACCTACTGATGATGTATTAGGAGTTGAAATCTGTGGATCTATAAAAAATGTTTTAGCGATTGCAGCTGGTATTTTAGAAGGTTTCCATGTATCCAATTCTACAAAATCTATGTTTTTAACAGAAGCTCTTCATGATGTAAAATATTTAATAAAAAAATTAGGAGGAAATGGAAACACCATTCTTTCTTATGCTGGATTTGGTGATTTTATATTAACCTGTACATCAGAAAATAGCCGAAATTTCTCTTTTGGTAAGTTAATAGGAGAAAATAAGACACAAGAAGAAATCAAAGAATACTTAAAGAGCAATACCGTAGAAGGTGTATATACATTAGAATCCTTAGCCAATCTATTAGAAAAAGAAACAATTGAACTTCCAATTATAAATTTAATATATAACATCGTATTTCTTCATAAAAATCCTAGAAGTTTGTTAGAATTTTTAATTACTAAAAAATAAAGAATAGTGTTTACTATTCTTTATTCTTTCTTATATACATATTCGTGTATAATCAATGCAACTTTTTCTAATATAGTTACATTTTTTCCTTCCATTAGGCATTCTAAGATTTTATACATCCCATTTAAATAATTTTGTTTTTTTTCATCACACCATCAATTCAATAAATTTTTATCTAACATTTATTTTTTCTTTTCCTCCCATATAAGGTTGCAATACTTTTGGAATGAGTATACTTCCATCTTCTTGATAATTATTTTCAAGCAGTGTAATTAAACCCCTTGGTGTTGCAACAACCGTATTCCCCGTTGTGGGCATAAGCACACATTCCTGTATGTAATTCATCATTTGCATCATCAATATCATTCCTTTTTT
>CANQVY010000099.1 GCA_947627405.1 uncultured Bacilli bacterium
CCATTCTATTACATTAGTGGTTCTGATTTTGTTGAATTATTTGTTGGTGTAGGAGCTTCTCGTGTTCGTGATATGTTTAAACAAGCAAAACACAATGCACCTTGTCTAGTGTTTATTGATGAGATTGATGCCGTTGGGCGTCAAAGAGGAACTGGTCTTGGCGGAGGTCATGATGAAAGAGAACAAACGTTAAATCAATTGCTTACTGAAATGGATGGATTTGGTGCAAATGAGGGAATTATTATCATTGCTGCAACAAATAGAGCCGATGTACTTGATCCAGCTCTTTTAAGACCGGGTCGATTTGATAGACAAGTTACGGTTAATTTACCAGATGTCAAGGGAAGAGAAGAAATTTTAAAAGTTCATGCAAGAAATAAAAAATTTGCAAGTAATATTAAACTTTCAAATATTGCAAAAAGAACAGTAGGTTTTAGTGGAGCTGATTTGGAAAACTTACTTAATGAAGCAGCTTTGCTTGCTGTAAGACGTGATAAAGATAAAATTACAATGGGAGAACTTGATGAAGCACAAGATAGAGTATTAATGGGACCAGCTAAAAAAAGCCATAAGTATACCGAAAAAGAACGCAAGTTGGTTGCATATCATGAGGCAGGGCATGCAGTTGTTGGTATAAAATTAGAAGGTGCGAATGAAGTTCAAAAAATTACAATTATTCCTAGAGGTATGGCTGGAGGGTATAATTTAATGCTTCCAAAGGAAGAAACCTATTTTTCTACTAAAAAAGAATTATTAGAGTCAATTAGTGGTTTACTTGGTGGTCGTGTTACAGAAGAAATCATGTTCCACGAAGTGACAACTGGAGCACACAATGACTTTGAAAAGGCAACGAAAATAGCAAGAGCTATGGTTACTGAATATGGAATGAGTGATTTAGGCCCTATTCAATTGGAACAACAAGAAGGTGGCGTATTCTTAGGTAGAGATTATAATAAGAGTAAAAACTTTTCAAATGAAGTAGCCCATGAAATCGATCTTGAAATGAGAAAAATTGTTAATGCATGTTATAAGCAAACGGAAAAAATTATTAAAGAAAATAAAGATTTACTTGAATTAATTGCGAATGCTTTATTAGAATATGAGACTTTAACCAAAGAACAAATCGATTATCTTGTTGAACATGGAAAAATGCCAGAAGATGATGAGAATCCGTTAACTTTAAAATCATTGACAGAATTAAAAGAAATGGCCAAAGCCAAAGATATAAAAGGATATAGCAAGATGAACAAACAAGAGTTAATTGATAGTTTGGAAAAAAGTGAAGAATCAGAAAGCAAATAAAGAAGAGGAGAAATCTTCTTTTTTTATACAGTAATTTACATTGTTTTATAGTCAATTATTAAAAAACAAATATATTGGCTTTTCTTTTTGCTATAATTTAAATATAAGAAAATTTTTGCATAATGATTCTAATAATGTAAATCTAGGATTAGAAAAATAATAATTTCCTAAAAATGAATTAGAAATGTGTAATTAATCAGGAATAGGTGATAAAAATGAATAATACTGAAAAAATGTATCATATTGGATTAAGTTGTGAAGACATTAAGGGCGCTAAATACTGTATTTTAACTGGAGATCCAGGTAGAGTAGAGAAAATAGCTAGTCATTTTGATGAATCTTTTTATTTAGGAGAGAATCGAGAATATAAAAGTTACCTTGGCAAAATAAAAAATACCAATGTTTTAATTATTTCAACAGGCATGGGTGGACCAGCTATGGCCATTTGTGTTGAAGAGTTAAAAATGATTGGAATTGAAACTTTAATAAGGATTGGAACAAGCGGAGGAATGCAACTTGATGTAGAAGCTGGTGATTTAGTTGTTGCAACTGGGGCAGTAAGAGAAGAGGGAACCAGTGAAGAATATGTACCAGTGGAGTTCCCAGCAATTGCTGATATAGAGGTTTCCAATGCTTTAATAGAAGCATCTAAGGAATTGAATTGTAAATATCATTATGGAATTGTTCATTGTAAGGATAGTTTTTATGGCCAGCATGATCCAGAAAGAATGCCAGTATCAAAAGAATTATTAGAAAAATGGGATGCTTGGATAAAAGCAGGAGTGCTTTGTAGCGAAATGGAGACATCTTCATTATTTATCGTTTCTAGTGTCCTAAGGCTAAAATCAGGTGCAGTTCTTTCTGTTATATGGAATCAAGAACGAGAAAAAGCAGGCCTTGATCAAAAACAAAATTTTGATACAGATAAAGAAATACAAGTAGCAATGAAGGCAATAGAAAAATTGATAAGCAAATAGAATTTTTTAAGCTGAAATTAAAAAGGAGATATATGAACGAAACAATTTACAAAATTCACAACAAAAAATTAAAACCGTTAATAAGAATTTCTAAGGTAATACAAGTAAGAGAGAAAATGAAGATAAAAAAAACAATAGTTCATCGATTTGATTATTGTTTTTATTTTATACTTTAAAAAAATTAATTCATGCTGTATAATAATCTCGGTGTTTATATGAAGTGGAAGATTAAGAATGTAGAAATTGCAAATCAAGTTGTTCTTGCGCCTATGGCAGGTATTTGTAATTCAAGTTTTCGAAAGATTATTAAAGAAATGGGCTGTGGCCTTATTTATGCTGAAATGGTGAGTGACAAGGCAATTTTTTATAATAATCAAAAGACGATTGATATGTTATATATGGAAGAAAAAGAAAGACCAATTGTTCAACAAATTTTTGGTAGTGATAAAGAATCCTTTGTAAAAGCAGCAAAATTTATTGAAGAAAATATGAAACCAGATATTATTGATATTAATATGGGATGTCCTGTTCCTAAAGTAGCTTTGCGTGCACAGGCAGGATCTGCGCTTTTAAAGAATCCAGAAAAAATTTATGAGATTGTATCTGCAGTTGTAAAAGCTGTTTCAATTCCTGTGACTGTGAAAATTAGAAGTGGTTGGGATAGTCATAGTATTAATGCTATAGAAGTGGCTAAAATTTGTGAGAAAGCGGGAGCAAGTGCTATATGTGTTCATCCTAGAACAAGGTCTCAAGGCTATAGTGGTCATTCGGATTGGTCGATTATTAAGAAAGTTAAGGAAGCTGTTTCAATTCCTGTTATAGGAAATGGAGATATTAAATCTTGTTATGATGCAAAAGAAATGCTAGATGAAACAGGTTGTGATGCCATTATGATAGGAAGAGGTGTATTAGGGAATCCATGGTTGGTAAAAGAGACGGTAAAGTATTTTGAAGAAGGAAAAAAAACAGATGAGCCTACAAGTTTAGAAAGAGTTGATATGTGCTTTAAACATTTAAATTATTTAAAAAGTTTAAAATGTGAAAAAGTGGCTGCTTTAGAGATTCGCAATCATATAGGTTGGTATTTGAAAGGTTTGAAAAATTCTACAGATATCAAAAATAAAATCTATAAAACTACAAAAATAGATGATATAATAAATATATTAAAGGAATATAGAAATGAATTAGAGGTTATGACGAATGAAAAATAATCGATTTTTAAAGCGTATGTTTGCTTATTTTTTAGATATGCTTATTATTGGATTGGTGTTAGGATTTATTACAGCTCTTCTTCCACCAACAGAAAATAGTAAAAAGCTGATGTTAGAACAAGAAACTATAGCAAATGATTTTGTAGATAATAAAATTGAAATAAAAGAATTTATTAATCGCTCTATTGAAATTGAATATGATCAAGCGAGGGAGAAAATACCCATTGTAATTATTAATGTTGCCGGATTATTATTTTATTTTGTAGTATTTCAGGCTTATAATAAAGGACAGACATTAGGAAAAAAATTAATGAAGTTAAAAGTTACTAGTCATAATGGTACAGCTTTAGGGTTAAATGATTATTTTAAAAGAGTTTTTATTGCACCACCAGTATTGTGGAATCTATTAGATTTGGTTTTATTAATGTTTTCTAGGAAAAAGATTTATTTAACGAGTAATATAGTACTCAATGTCATTCAAAATTTATTATTGATTCTTTCAGGATTTATGATAATATATAGAAAAGACGGACGAGGATTGCATGATTTAATTGCAAATACGAAGGTAGTAGAAAAAGGAGATGTTGAAAAGTGAGAGAGTTTAGTGAACAAGAGCTTGTTCGAAGAGGAAAATTAGATAAAATTAAAGAATTAGGTATTGATCCATTTGGACATGAATTTAAAAGAACAGGATTTGCAAATGAAATTAAGCAAAAATATCAAGATGTAGAACATGATGCTTTTGAAAATATGACAGATGAAACTACAGTTGCTGGTAGAATCATGTTTATAAGAAAAATGGGAAAAGCATCTTTCTTTACCATTAAGGATAAAACGGGATCGATTCAAATTTATATTTCCATTAATGATGTTGGAGAGGAAACTTATACTTTATTTAAAAGTGCAGATATCGGAGATATCGTTGGAGTTCGTGGGAAAATTATGAAAACAAAAACAGGGGAAGTTACTATTAAATGTTTAGAGTATACACATTTAGTAAAAGCTTTAAAACCCCTTCCAGAGAAATTTCATGGACTTACTGATGTTGAGGAAAGATACAGAAGACGTTATGTTGATTTAATCATGAATGATGATTCTAAAAAAGTTGCTTTTATGAGACCTAAAATTATACGTTGTATTCAAAATTTTATGGATCATCGTGGATTTGTTGAGGTAGAAACTCCTATTTTAACGAATTTACTTACCGGGGCTTCTGCTCGTCCTTTTATAACACATCACAATACCCAAGATTTGGATATGTATTTACGTATTGCTCTTGAGCTTCCTTTAAAAAGATTATTGGTAGGAGGGATGGAAGCTGTCTATGAAATTGGTAGAACCTTTAGAAATGAAGGAATGGATCCAAAACATAATCCTGAATTTACTTTAATGGAAGCTTATCTAGCTTATTCTAATTTGCAAGGAATGATGGATTTAACAGAAT
>CANQVY010000100.1 GCA_947627405.1 uncultured Bacilli bacterium
GAGTTTTAGTTTCAAGTCTTATCGGTTAACCTATTTTGAACCACGCGACTATCGCGTGGTTTTCGTTATACAAAAAAGACAGCCACTTTGAGTGGCTGCCTGAAATAGTGATGCGATGCTAATTTTCGTGCCCCGGCAGGGGTTAGCAAGTGTTAATCCCTTCTAGGGTATGTGCAAACCACTAGTTCACTAGTGGTTTTGCTTTTAAACTCATAAAATTGCCTGAAATTTAATTTAATAATTTTATTTAAATATTGTAACATTTTACAATTTCATATCGTCTTTATAATAATAAGTTTTGAAATATTTAAATAATAAAATTATTTAATAAATTATGCGAGGTAGAGAATGAGCGAATTAGCTTTTACCGAATTTGAAGTGATAATAAACGTTCCATATACTGAGCAAGTGCATAAATTTACTGCAAATCTGCTTTATGGCCAGTTATTAAACTGTATCAATGAATACGTTTATAATTATAAGAAGTATTATGGGAAAAATTTGGTTTTTGATTTTTCCAACGTTAAACAAGTGGAACCCATTGTTTTGGCAAATTTGGTGACATTGGGATTGGGTTTAAATAAATGTCATCGTTCAACAACAATAATAAGAAATGCCAAAGGCGAGGTCGCTAATTTTTTTAGCGCATCGGGTTTCAAATCTTTGGTTGAAAAAGAAAATATATATATTTTTGAAAATTTTGAAATGTTTGACAATGGAAGTTGGGCCAATAAAATTGCTAATTCTAGAATGTTTTTACATTATTTTAAGTTTCCCGAAAAATACAACAATTACACGGAAAGTGATTTTGAAAATTTTCCAAATATTTCACAGAAAGTAGTTGAATATTTGGTTGACCAATTAGATGAATATGATAATAGAATTAAGATTAACGAAATTTTAAATGATGAACTTGCCATTACCGATTCGGAATTTAAAGATTTGGCAGAATCATTAAACAATCCAGTTATTAATACAATTATGCCTTTGGGAAGAGAGCGAATGGTTCAGACAGGCGTAATTTTTAAATGCATATTGGAAAACATTAAAAATGCATTCATGCATGGGTTAAAAGGCTGTGTAATAATTGTCTTTACCGAATCATTGAAAGCAAAGAAAAAAGAAAAAATAAGTATTGCGGTTTCTGACATAGGGAATGGAATAACAGAATCTATGAAAAAGAAAAAGGGATTGCTATTCGAGAAAAGGAAAATCCTTGCATTTAATTCCAGAAATGATTTAAGTGAAAATGAAAAGATAGAATATAGTAACAATTACAGATATATTCTCGAATGTATATTTTATCGTGCTCGTAAGTATAGTGGCACCAACAAGTATAAAACTTTTGGAATTTTTGATATTATTTGTTCTTTATTGGATGATAATGACAAGGATACTAGGGCAGAACGAAGAGTGTATTTGCATTCTGACAAGGTAAGATTGTGTCTTACAAATAGGTTTTATGATACTTATTTAAAAAAATGCAAAGATCAGAAATCCGGAGATATTAACGTTAGTGACGCCGCGGATATTTTGTCAAAAGAAGTTTATTCTTTTAATGATGATTTTTCTTATATTAAATTGACAAAGAAATTTGGAGGAGCGCATTTCGAGTACGAATTTTTCGTAGATGAAAATAAGGGGAGGTAAAGGTAAAATGGATATTAAAAATTATGGCTTTTTTATTGTAGATATTCAAAATAAAAAAATCTATGTGGATTTATACTTATATTATATTGTTTATTCATCAAATGAAAAATCAACCGAATTACATAATAATGAATTAAAAAGGGATTTTGAAGCACTATTGAAAAATATTTCGGATATCGAAAAATACATATGCTTTATTGACTTGCGCAGGGATGCTGAAATAAACCCAAACACTAAAAGCAATAATACGAGGAATATAACAATATATTCTCTGTTTAATTTTCTGAATGAAAGATTGAAAAAGATAAAAATTAAACAGTTTTATGTTATAGGTGAACAAATAAGTGATAAGTCAGTTTTTATGGATGAGGCTTCCGATAATGATAAGTATTTAAATCATGAATATACATATGAAAATAAGCAAAACATTTATAATGAGCGTGGAATAGAAATTAAAGAAATAAAAACATTATTAAATATTGAATTTGCAGATGGAGAAGTAGACTTGGTGCATTATTTTTTGAGCAATTGCTTGAAGAAACTAACCGTTGTCAGAAAACCTGATAATCAGTTTATTTATCTCGAATCGGCAAATGTTTTTGCAAGCGAGTATATATTTATTAAAAGATTGTTCATTTATCCGGAAATTAAATTGTATTTTGTATATTGTCTGTTAATGAAAATATTAAATTTTGCGAGGACAAGCAATCTTGCCAGCGATGAAATCACTTTAGTAAGTGCAAGTGATACGGGAGCTATGTTGGTTACGGAAATATGTTTGATGGCGAATTCTTTAAAAGATATTTCATCTATACCCAAAATCAAATCACAACATATTCTTCATTTGGGACCCAAAACAAACTTTGAGAAGCATGGGTTTAATCTTGAACAATTATTAGGTAACTACATATATGTTTATGATTTTATGTGCGAGGGAAACGAGTTTAGAAATCTTAAAAACTTATTTGCGATTAAGGACGCTGAATTTTTAGGTGCTTTTGGTGTGGCAATTTATGATTATCCTCGCGGAAATTGCGGGGATTATGAAAAAGAGGGAATTTATGCACTTGTAGATGTTAAGAAATGGTCCGAAAACGATAAGCTATATGAAATAAGATATAATAAATAGATTAAGAAGGAATTAATTTATGAATAAAACTAAAGCCGAAAAATTTTTTAGTTCAATCACAAAATTTAGTTGCGTTAGCAATATGAATGATGATGATAAAATTATATTGAAAAATATTATAAATAGATTTTATGACAAAATTGTATCTGTACCTGCTATTAGGGAAATAGATTTTACTCCTCATGAGGAGTCTCACCTTCAAGATATTTATAATATTATAAGTAAAATTTTCGTAGAAGGCTTCAAGAATGACAAAAAATTAACTCATAAAGAATTATTGCTTTTAAATATTTCTGTGCTTTTCCATGATATAGGTATGCATGATACAGAACTTGACATTAATCATCGGGATAATCATGCGCGAGAAGCTAAAAAATATGTTTTAGAAAATTTAAATGGCAATGATTTGGAAGAAATAGGTGGAAGGGAAGGTATAGATATTATTGCAGAAATCTGTGCCGCACACAGTGAAGCAAACGGTGGATTTGAAAGTTACGACATTAAAGAAGTTCGCTTATATAATGATGAGTCCCAAGGAGAAATCGGGGAAATTAGAGTTTTATTGTTGTCAGTTATATTGCGTATTGCGGATGAATTGGATATCTGTGTAAACAGGATAAATAGTGTTAATGAAAGTAAAATCAAAGACAATAGCACTGAAAAGTTTAGAGAATCTCACAGAAAGCATTGGCAGTTATGTAGATTGTTTAATATGCCGGATTATGATGCAGAAAAAAATTTAGTAGTTTTAAAAATCAAAACAGGTGGTTTTTATGAGACCGATAATAAAAATACTTATTCGGAAAAATTTGATCTCATAAAAAAATATTTAATTAAATTACATGGAAAAAATGAGGGAAATGAAATATTGGAGTTGTTAAATGGGAAACATATACGGCTTCAAGAGAAATATACAAGTCTTTTAGATAAGTATAAAGATAAAAATAATGATAATTTAATTGCAAATTGCAACAGTTTAAATTTTTCTTTGGCTGCCGATGATGAAAATTGCATTTCTTGGGGTAAATATTATTTTAATTACATACAACCTAATCGACAAAGACTGACATCTGCAATTACTTTAATGAAACACGGAAATATTTTGGGACATAAATCTTTGAATTATTTAGGAGAAAACAGTCCTTGCATTTATGATCATATGAATTTTCATAAACTTGTGGATTCAGGAGAAATGCAAATAAAAATTTACGAAATAATTAATGATACATTTGGGAAAATAATATCTGAAATCAATTCGCAAGATGATTCTAATTCAATTATTATCGGTATAGATTCTATTGGTTGCAGGTTGGCAATTATGCTTGGGAATGAGTTGAAATTACCAATATTGCCTTATGCGTCAAAATCAAGAAAATCGGTTTATCCGCAAATTGAAATTTCTGATGATATCGCAGATAAATGGTACAAAAATTCAGTAAATGGAAAAACAAATTTTTATATCATATGTGATAACATTTATACATTTGATAGTATTGCTAACTGCTTGAAACGCTTGGGACTATGGGATGATAAACTTATAAACAAAGAAGCTAAAATATATATTTTTTGTCTTTTTGATCATAAGCCGCTTAATGAGGATTATTTTAGTGATAATAGCGGAAGAAATCCAAAATACGAAAAATTTCAAAAAAATTTCAAAATCTATTCTATTTTTGATAAGATGAAAACTAATTTTGTCAGACATGATGCATGCATATTTTGTATGTTAAAAAAAGGAGTAGCAAAATGAAAATAATAGAGCCATCATTTAAAATTTTAGATGAGATTGACGGACATAAATTATTAACAGCGTTGGAAAGATACGGAAGAACTTGTTACAAAAGCGAAGATAAAATAAATAATGATTCGGCTATTATATTTATTAAAAAAATTTTAGATAGCGGACACGAATCTGTAATTGAACATGAAAAGGTTACGGTACAAATTGTTTGCGATAGAGGTGTAAGCCATGAAATTGTCAGACATAGAATAGCAAGTTATAGCCAAGAAAGTACTCGCTATTGCAATTATTCGAATAATAAATTTGGCAATGAGCTTACATTTATAAAACCTTATTTTTGGGAAAATGATAAACAAAAATATGATATTTGGATTGAGGCGATGAGGAATGCGGAGACTGCATATA
>CANQVY010000101.1 GCA_947627405.1 uncultured Bacilli bacterium
TCAATTATTCTATGTCTTTTATGTTATCAGTAAATTTCGCTATTATTTCTCTTGGTTTATGTCATCGGAGCAGTTGGACCAGTGGGTCCCAATATAAAACATGGATATTTTTGATAACATTGTATATTTTCATTATTATGGTTAAAAATATTCATAAAAATATATACCTCCTTTTATATCATATGTAAATGATTAAAAATAGAAAGTATAATTATCTCAAATAACTATGCTACTTTTAAAAATAAAAAGTATATATATGTTTTAATAATTTTTTCTAAACGAAATAAAATAGTATTGTATTTTTGTTTATTTTTATTCTTAGAAATGTTATGATGATAATAAGATTAGGAGGAACCTATGTTAGAAATTAAAAATATTAAAAAAAGTTACAAAACAGGTAATTTCGTACAACACGCTTTAAATGGAGTTGATTTAAAATTTAGAAAAAATGAATTTGTTGCTATATTAGGGCCAAGTGGTTCTGGAAAAACTACTTTGCTTAATATTATAGGAGGCCTTGATCGTTATGATGGCGGAGATTTAATTATCAACAATCAAAGCACTAAAAGTTTTAAAAATGTAGAATGGGACTATTATCGTAACAATTGTGTTGGTTTCATTTTTCAATCCTATAATTTAATTTCACATATTTCCATTTTAGCTAATGTCGAAATGGCTATGACATTAAGTGGCTATAAAAAGAAAAAAAGAAAAAAACTAGCTCTTGAAGCATTAAAAAAAGTAGGTCTTTTTGAACATGTTTATAAAAGACCCAATCAATTATCTGGTGGACAAATGCAAAGAGTTGCTATTGCCCGTGCATTAGTGAATAATCCAAGCATTATCCTAGCCGATGAACCAACAGGAGCTTTGGATTCTAAAACCAGCATGCAAATTATGAATCTTATTAAAGAAATTTCTAAAAATAAATTAGTCATTATGGTTACTCATAATGCTGATATTGCAAAAAAATATTCCGATCGAATTATTAAATTTAAAGATGGAAAAGTTCTTTCAGATTCAAATCCATATCATGAAAAGGAACAAGAACAAGGAAAATTAAACATTAAAAAAACAGCGATGAAATATGCAAGCGCTCTTTCTTTATCTTTTCATAATATCAAAACAAAAAAATGGCGTACTTTTATTACTTCTTTTGCTTCTTCTATTGGAATTATTGGAATCGCCCTAATTTTATCCTTATCCAATGGGTTTAAAATTAAAATTGATGCCTTTGAAAAAGATTCTTTATCTCAAATGCCTATTACAATTACCAATCAAGCTATGTCAATAAGTGATGAAAATATAGAAAAATTGTATAACAATGATTTAGAAAAATATTCAGATAAAGAGGTGATTATCCCAAAAAAAGATGAAATTAGTCACCTTATGCATACAAATAAAATTACACAAGAATATATTGATTATATAGAAAAGATGGATAAGAAATATATAGGAGATATGAATTATTTAAGAACCACTTCTTTAAATCTTGTTACCAAAGATATGAATAACCATTATCAATTGGTAAAAACAAGTGAAGATATAGAAAATGGTTATTATTCTGGATTTAATATCTTTCCTACTCAAGTTTCTGATAATAAAGGAATTGTTGAAACCAATTATGATGTGCTTTATGGAAAAATCGATACAAAAAATGCAGGTTTAATCTTAATTATCGATTCAAGAAATCAATTAAATGAAAGCTTTATTCAATCCTTAGGATATAGTAAAAATGAAAATATTCGTTTTGAAGAACTTTTAAATAAGGAATTTAAAATCATTTCTAATAATGATTTCTATCAAAAAAACGGGCCCATTTATACAGTATCTACGGATTATAAAAAAATGTACCAATCTCAAAAAAGTAAAACTTTAAAAGTACAAGCAATTTTAAGAGGCAAAAAAGAGAAAGAACAACTTACTTCATCAACTAGTGGTATTTATTATACTGAGGCGTTAGTCGATGAAATAATCAAAACTAACCAGGATAGTTCTATTGTAAAAGAACAAAAAAACAAAGATTACAATGTATTAACAATGGAAAAATTTAATAATAACTCTTCTAAAGATCTTATTCTAGGTTATTTAGGAGCCAAAACAATTCCAAATGGTATATCTATTTACCCTACTGATTTTGATTCTAAAGAAAAAATTATTGATTATCTTGATCATTATAATGAAAAAAAAGACGAACAAGATCAAATCTTATATACGGACATGTCTAGTTTAATCAGTAGTTTAACCGGAAGCATTATGGATGCTATTACAATTGTTCTCGTGGCCTTTTCTTCTGTATCGTTAATTGTTTCTAGCATTATGATTAGTATTATTACCTATACTTCTGTATTAGAAAGAACAAAAGAAATTGGTATCTTAAGAGCCCTTGGAGCTCGAAAAAAAGATATATCTCGTGTATTCAATGCGGAAGTATTCATTATTGGATTTTGTAGTGGAATTTTTGGCATTGTTATTGCCCTACTTTTAACAATTCCAATTAATAGAATTTTATTTGTATTAACCGGATTGCCTAATATAGCAAAATTAAATCCAATACATGCTTTGCTTTTGATTGTTATTAATTCTACTCTTACACTCCTTGGCGGATTTATCCCTGCTCATATTGCAAGTAAAAAGGATCCAGTCATTGCTCTTCGTACAGAATAAAACTTCTTATTGAAGTTTTTTCTTTTTTTATGGTATGATGGTATTGAGGTGTTTTATGAAAAAAAATATATATTTAATCATTACCCTATTTTTTAGTTTGTTTCTAATTACTGGTTGTAAAAATGTTATTCAAAAAGAAGAAATAAAAGAACAAGAGGAAAATTATTTAACTGGAAAACATTATGTAATTATGGATATTGAAAATTATGGATCTATATCTTTAGAATTGGATGCCGATGAAGCCCCTATTACGGTTACTAATTTTATTCATTTAGTTAATGATGGTTTTTATAATGGGTTAACTTTTCATCGAATCATCAATAAATTTATGATTCAAGGTGGAGATCCAAATCATGATGGAACGGGTGGAAGCGATAACACAATTAAAGGTGAATTTAATCAAAACAACATAGATAATCATATTTCTCATACAAGAGGAACAATTTCTATGGCTAGAAATAGTAATTCCTTTGATTCCGCAAGTAGTCAATTTTTTATTGTTCATGAAGATAGTTTGTTTTTAGATGGAGCTTATGCCGCATTTGGTCATGTAACAGAGGGAATGGAAATTATTGATAAAATATGTGAAGATGCAAAACCAACAGATGACAATGGAACAATTCCTTATGAACAACAACCTATCATTAAATCTATCAAAGTGGTTGATTGAAATTTTTCTAAAAAGTAAAGTTATCCAATTACGAATTTGAAAAAATACGTTTGCTTATAAAAAACAGGACTCACATCATATGTGAGTTTTTTTACTTTGCCAATATGATTTTATAATACACTGTTAATATTTTAGTTACTTGAAAGTAAACGGATTTAACAAATATTTTGCTTTTAAAAGCTAAAATCAAGTTCAATAAATTCATAAACGTTTTCCTTTTGTGAATTATTCTATCTTTTTTTTATTATAAAATTGTGTTATACTTTTATAGTAGGAGTCTTAAAATATGAAGCGAACATTTTTAAATCTTTTATTCTTTTTATTATATATAGAGATAGTATTTCATTTTGTTTGTTTTCATGAATTTAATTTTGTGTATTTTATTACTTTTCTTTTATTTATTATTCCCATCTGTACATTTTTAACTATTTTATGTGGTCTATCCAAAAATATCAAAACCAATCGAATTGTTTTTTTAATTATTACTTGCTCTTTACTCATTCTTTACCTTTCACAAACCATCTATTTTAAAATATATGATTCTTTTTTTTCCTATAATAGTTTTGTTTTTCTAGGAGCGGTAAAAGATGGATTTAGTAAGGTGTTTGAGACTATTTTACAAAATGGAATAAGTATTTTATTTATGTTATTGCCTTTATTATTTCTCTTTTCCCCTCTTACGAAGTCTATATCACAAAACAATCTGAAAGATATTTCTATCTTTTTAATTTTTGCGATGTTATTTCATATCTATGGTATTTTTACGATAAATACACTAGAGAAGAATGAAAAATATAGTATGTACAACTTGTACTATAATTTGGACATTCCTATTTACAATACTAAAGATTTTGGGCTTTTAACCTTCTTAAGATTAAGTATACAAAGAGGACTTACTTCTTTTGAAGAAAATTCTATTTCTAGTGAAGATATTTATAGCAATGAAATTACTTCTTTGTTTTCTGTTGTTAATATAAAATATAATGCATTAAATATTAATTTCAATGAATTGAAAAAAACAGAAAAAAATCATAAAATCAAGGAAATTCATGATTATATGAGTAATAAAACACCTACTAAACAAAATGAGTATACGGGTATTTTTAAAAATAAAAATGTAATATATATATTGGCAGAATCTTTAAATGACATTGCAATTGATAAAAATTTAACACCCACTTTATATAAATTATATAATACCGGATTTTATTTTTCGAATTATTATTCCCCTAAGTATCCTGCTGGTACGGCAGATGGTGAATACATGCTCGAATGGGGAATGCTTCCAGTCATTGGCAATGATTATAGTTTAATTGATTTGGTTTATATCTCTCATCCCTACAATATTGCCACTATGTTTAAGAAAAACAACTATAAAACTTATGCTTATCATAACTATTATGGTTATTATAATCTTCGAGATTCTTATTTTAAAACATTAAATTTTAATCAATATAAATTCGTAGATGAATTAAAAATTTCATGCACAAAAAATTATCATAGTAGTGAACTAGTCAAGTAAAAGTAGACAGTTTAAAAAGAGTATCATTAAAACCCTGATTCAATTTTATATTGAATTGGGG
>CANQVY010000102.1 GCA_947627405.1 uncultured Bacilli bacterium
TAACAAATAACAGGAATATTAAAATCAATTACAATATGCATAAGTTGATCGACTTGTTTTCTTTTTAAAAATTGAGCCTCATCAATAAATATACAATTCAAATCTTGATAATTTTTTTGTACTATATCATATAGATTATCCTCTTCTTCTATTTTATGATCCACTTTTCTTTTAAGACCAATTCTAGAAACAATATATTCCTCTCCCTTTGAGTCAATTGCTGGTTTAAATACCGCTACTTTCATGCCTCTTTCTTCATAATTATAAGCTGTTTGCATTAAAAGAGCAGATTTACCGCTATTCATTGAGCCATATCTATAAAATAACTTTGCCACTTTATCACATCCTAAAATTAATTATAATGTATTTTTGTATGAAAAACAAGATTCCCCTTTTGGAATCTTGTTTGCTTTATTTTTATACATTTCTTTTTACAAATCGATCAAATTTATCAATAAGACTATCCTTAAAATCTGTCTTACTAAGTTTTTCAAAGAGTTGTTTTTGTTCTTTTGTTAATTTTTTAGGAATAAGTACTTTCATAACAGCATACATATCTCCTTTATGTCTTTCATGTTCATTATTTATACCTCGACCTTTAATACGATGCTTATCTCCGTCATTGGTTCCTGCTGGAATTGTTAATCTTATATTTCCATCTAAAGTAGGAATTTCTTTTTTACACCCTAAAGTTGCTTCTACTATTGTAAGAGGAATCTCTAAATAGATATCATCGTGGTTACGAACATAGAAATCATGCTCTTCAACTAGAAATTCTAAATATAAATCTCCATTTGGACCACCATTTGTTCCAGCGTTTCCTTTTCCTGCAATTCTTAAACGATCTCCACTATCTACACCACTTGGAACAGTAACTGAAATGGTTTTATTTTTTTTAATTTTACCTTTACCATGGCAAGTAGAACAAGTGTGTTTATAGGTCACTCCATTTCCATTACAGCTAGGGCATGTCGTTTTGGAAAGAAAAGATCCGAACATTGTAGTTTGTTGTGTAGTAATTGTTCCACTACCGTGGCAATTTTCGCATGTTTCTTCTCCTGTTCCACCTTTTCCATCGCAAGCACTACAATTTTCAACTACATCCAAATTAATTTCTTGTTTGCATCCATATACAGCTTCTTCAAAATCAAGTTTAATTAAACGGTCTGAGCCACGGGTTGTACGATTTGATCTAGAACTTCCAAAAGAGGAACCAAAACCAAAGGAAGATCCAAATAAATTATCAAAAATATCTGAAAAATCAAATCCAGAAAAGTCATAACCTTCCGCACCACCGGCTCCTCCGCCAGAAAAGGCAGCATGACCAAATTGATCGTATTGTTTTCTTCTATTTTCATCGGATAAAACTGCGTAAGCTTCTTGCAATTCTTTAAATTTTTCTTCGGCATCGGCCGATTTGTTTACATCTGGATGATATTGTTTTGCTAATTTTCGAAATGCTCTTTTTATTTCATCCGCAGATGCGTTTTTATCAACTCCTAATACTTCATAATAATCTCTTTTTTCCATATTCACACCTCTACTCCTTATTACCTACTATTTTTATATTATTAATAAGCATGGATACACCAGCACATTTTGTGTCATTCATTTCTATATCATTTCCTATTTCTATTACATTATTAAACAATTCAAAAATGCTTGTTGATAAGATAATCCGATTCAGTGGTTTTTCTTTTTCTCCATTTCTAACAAAATATCCACTTGCCATTAATGAAATTTCACCTGTTGTCTTATTTACACCCGCATGAATTCCTTCAACTTCTTTTATTACAATACCATCATTTAGCAATTGTAATAAATCTTCAAAGCTCACATTTCCTGGCTTAATATATAAATTTCTTACGCCATCACTATTTCCTGTTGAAAATACGTGATCTTTATTTGCTGTTTTCTTATCATATAACTTCGTTATAAATTTCCCTTCTTTTACAATTTCTTTATAATAGGTTTTAATCCCTTCTGAGTCAAATAAAGTAGTCCCTAGCAATTCTTCATTTGTAGGATCTTCTATTATGTTTATCTTATTTGAAAAGATTTTTGTATTAAATTTATCCCATAATAAAGAAGTATGTTTATTTATTTCTTCTGCAAAAAATATAGAAGAAAAAGAATTTAATAATTTTCTAACGCAAGTATTTGATAAAATAATTTTATAATTATCTGTCTTAATACTTTCTTCATTAAATTTATCTTTAAAAGTACTTATTTCTTTTTTAAATTTTTCTTTTATTTTATTAATATCATATTCTTTCAGACTATAATCAAACCAAACTGTTTTTCGAATAGTATCTTTAAGTAAAATTGCTTCACCTGAAAAATTATGCAAAGCGCTTTTATCTTTTATAGAAATTTTATCATTTGTAATTGTTTTTTCGTCACAATCATATATATATTCAATTTTTAAATCATCTATTTCTTTATGATCTTTAGTAAGGGCATACAAATTTAATAAATCTTTTTCTATTTTTGGAAGAGAAACTTCATTTTCTTT
Organism: uncultured Bacilli bacterium; assembly: GCA_947627405.1. Taxonomy (GTDB): domain Bacteria; phylum Bacillota_I; class Bacilli_A; order RF39; family UBA660; genus CALVUP01. The sequence continues at coordinate 2,516 of CANQVY010000102.1, forward strand.
AAACTCTTTGCATGCGATTTCTTGATCGGCAAAAGAAGTTTGCTCTTTTACATCCAATATTTCATAATTTTCTTTAATAAGAGGAATTAATGTATCACTATCAATATAATCTGTATAAAGTTGAATCACTTTATCCTTATAAATTGCTTTAATTTTATATTTTTGAGTAATCGAAGTATCTGTACTTTCTATTTTTTTGTTTCTTGTTTTTAGTTGTATACTTTTATTCTTTGTCGTAAAAACTTCAATTAAAATATTCTCTTTTTTTGCCTCTTCTATAAACTTCTTTATCATTTGTTGCCTCCTACTAATATATTATTTACCTTAATTGTTGGTTCTCCACAAGTAACAGGAATGCTTCCACTATCGCTACCGCAATATCCTGTCCCAAGAGAAAGATCATCACTAATCATTTCTATATTTTTTAAAACATCGATTGTATTTCCCATAAGGGTAGCACCTTTTACTATTTTTGTTCTTTTCCCATTTTCTATTAAAAAGGCTTCACGACATCCAAAATTAAATTCACCCGTATTTGGATCCACACTACCTCCATTCATCGTTTTTGCATAAATTCCATAATTAATACTTTTAATCATATCTTCAATTTTATCCGTTCCTTTTGCAATATAAGTATTATTCATTCTTGAAGTAGGTGGATATAAATAATTTTGTCTTCTTCCAGATCCTGTAATTGGATGATGCATTGGTTTTTCGTTCATTTTATCAACTAAATATGATTTTAATATACCATTTTTTATTAATACATTTTTTCTTGTTAATTCTCCTTCATCATCAATAAAAGTACTTCCCCAAGCTCCTTCTATTGTTCCATCATCAATTACAGTTAATTGATCACTACCTACTCTTTTATTTAGCATACCACACAAAACAGAACTATTTTTTGAAACTGCAGTTGCTTCCATAGGATGCCCACATGATTCATGTAAAATAACAGCCCCAAAAGCGGGTCCAATAATTACAGGCATTACTCCATTAGGACAATCAATGCTATCTAATTTTGAAATGGCAATATCTACTAATCTTTTTACTTCTTTTTCTAAATCAAATGTAGCAAAAAGATTATAGCCTGTATTATTTCCATAAGCCTCATAGGTAGATTCTTTTTTTCCATGATCATTTACGTAAATGTAAATAATCAAACGAAACAAATATCTTTTATCCGTTGAATATTCCCCTAAATGATTACAAATAACAACATCTTTTTTTTCTTCTAACAATATTGCTTCTACTTGTTCTACTTTAGAAGAATGATTTCTTGCAATAGAATCTATTTTCTTTAGTATGTTCTTTTTATCTTTATACGTATAGCCTTGATGATAATCCATTTCTTTATTATAAATATTTTTATCTTTTAAAATAACATTCTTATAGATAGGCTCTCCTTGAAAACTTTCCTTTAGTTTATTTATTGTGTTGGCTAGATTTTCATCACTTAAATCATTGGTTGAGGCATAAACCATGCGGTCATCTTTTTTTATACGTATACCTACTCCTCTATCCAAATGGGTTCCTATTTTATCTATTTGACGATCAGATAATTGAATCGTCCTATTTATTGTATCTTCATAATAAATTTCAGAAAAATCTGCACCAGTATCTAATGACAAATTTAATAATTGTTCTAGCTTATTTTTATTCATGATTCTCTCCTATTATAAAGTTAAAGTTCTAGTCTCCTAGAACTTTATTTATTGCTATTATTTTTCTTCAAATTCAGCATCCGTTACATGATCATCTTTAGCCTCTTCTTGTTTAGAATCTTCTGTAGCATTAGTATTTGTAGCTTGTTCTTTTTGAACTTGTTCATATACTTTTGTTGCAAGAGCCATAGCTTTTTCTTGAAGTTTATCTTTCTTTTCTTTTATCTTATCTAGATCATTTGCATCAAGAGCCTCTTTTACTTCTTTACATAATTCTTCTGCTTCTTCTTTTTCTTTTTTCTCTACTTTATCTCCTAAATCTTTTAGAGACTTTTCTGTTTGGAAAACTAATTGCTCTGCTTCATTTTTTAAATCGGCTTCTTCTTTTTTCTTTTTATCTTCTTCTTTGTTTGCTTCGGCTTCTTTCATCATCTTATCAATTTCTTCATCCGTTAAATTTGTATTTGAAGTAATTGTAATTGCTTGTTCCTTGTTAGTTCCTAAATCTTTTGCTTTAACATTTACAATACCATTGGCATCAATATCAAATGTAACTTCAATTTGAGGCACACCACGAGGAGCGGCAGGAATACCCGTTAATTGGAAACGTCCTAAAGTTTTGTTATCAGCAGCCATGCTTCTTTCTCCTTGTAGTACATGGATATCTACGGCAGGTTGATTATCAGCAGCGGTTGAGAAAATT
>CANQVY010000103.1 GCA_947627405.1 uncultured Bacilli bacterium
TATAAAATTACTATTTTGTTATAATTTATATAGAAAAGAAAATAGGAAAGGGAAATCTTTTCCTATTTTCATATCAATTTTACTTAATTTAATTTTTATAAGAAAGTATGTAAAAAGGAGCATAAATATGGATAAATATAAATTCGATATATCAATTATAATTCCTGTTTATAATAATGAACAATATATTGATGATTGTATGCATTCTATTATGAAACAAACTTTTAATTTAAATCGAATACAAGTAATTATGATTAATGATGGGTCTAAGGATCAAAGTTTAACAATTATGAATAAATATAAAAGTAAGAATGTCTTAATTATTGATAAAGCAAACACTGGAGTTTCTGATACAAGAAATGTAGGAATGGAAAAAGCCGAAGGTAAGTATATTTTGTTTTTAGATTCTGATGATACATTATCTGAAAATGCTTGTAAAGAATTATTTAATTTTTTTGAAAAACATTATGAGGAAATTGATGTAGTTACTTATCCTATTGTTTATAATATCAATGGTAAATTTAAGGATCATACTCGATATAAAAATTTATATACGGCGGGTACTGGCATTTATGATCTAAATAAGGATTATAATCTAATACAAACAACAATAAATATTTTTATTAAAAATCAATTTAAGGATAATTTGATGTTTGAGACAAAACAAAATTTTTCGGAGGATGAACGATTTGCCACAGAGTTAGTTATGCGTAAAAAAAGAATTGGTTATTGTAAAGAAGCAATTTATTATTATAGGAGACACCATGAGGCAGCTACGCATACTATAATAAATGCTTATTATTCATTTGAAACAATAACATCTTATTATGAAAATTTATTCCAAAAATATGAAGAAAATGGGGTTGTTCCAAGATATATCCAATTTCTTTATTTAAATAATATCCGTTGGAGACTTAAACAAGATGCTTTATATCCATATCATTATGAAAAAAAAGACTATGAAAGAGCAATAAAGAGAATAAAAAAACTATTGCAAAAAGTTGATGTAGAAACAGTTTTATTGGTACCTTGTTCCAAATTTCATAAATTTTATATTTTAAAATTAAAAAACGAAATTTTTTCACTTGAAATTGATAAAGGAAGAAACTATAAAATTCTTTGCAATGAGAATATTGTTGATGAAGACAGTGCTATTAAATCCATAGTTAATCGTTTTAAGATTAAAGATCATCAAATTGTTTTGCACGGAAATCTTCAAACACTTATATTTGAGCTTGAAGCGCCTAAAATCTATTTTACTGGTATGAATAGAAATAATGAAAAGATAACTAAGGAAGTTGCTACTTATATTACGAATCATTCTTATTATGAATGCAATACAAAAACAAATACAATATATGGTTATAAATTAGCTATCGATTTAGATTCTATGAAGGAATTTACTTTATATGCCAAAATACATAATCAAATAATTCCTATATATTTTGGTTTTAATCGTTTTTCATCACGAAAAATATATCAATCCAATATTAGAGTAGCCTATTCAAATAAAAAGTTTGTTGTTACTAAAAATTCAATTTACTTTAAAATTAAGGATGCAATAAAAAATATATATACTTATATATTAAAAGATAATAAAATTCTTTTGTATCGTTTTTTAGCAAAAATATATATAAAGAAGCAAAAAATATGGTTATATACAGATAAAAACGAAGTATTAGACAATGCTTATATGCAGTTTAAACATGATATATTAAAAAAAGATCATGTAAAAAGGTATTATATTTATAATGAACCTTTTGATAATATCAAGGATAATTTTTCAAAAGCAGAATTTAAAAATTTAATTAAATTTGGAAGTTTAAAACATAAAATACTTTTTTTAAGATGTGATAAGATTTTAAGTTCTTTTGTCGATTTACAAGCTTATTGTCCGTTTGAAACTAAAATTAAACCATATACTGATATGATGCAATATGAATTTATTTATTTACAATATGGAATATTGCATGCACATTTAATTAAAAAGTATGCTAAGGAATTTACTCAAATTGATAAGTTTGTTATATCTTCAGATTTTGAAAAACAAAATTTAATATCAAAATATAATTATGATAAAGATGATTTTATAAAATCGGGTATGCCTAGAATGGGGTTAGATCCTATATCAAAAGAAAGCAAAAAAAATAAAATTCTATATGCTCCATCTTGGAGACAATATTTAATTGGTAATTTAAATAATAAAAAAATATTGAAGAAAAATGTATTTTTGCAATCAAATTATTTTAAGGAAATATATAATTTCTTACACTCTAAAAAATTACAAGAATTTTTAAACCATGAGGGATATCAATTAGACTTTAGATTACATCCAGTCTTTAAAGATTATGCTGATTTATTTGAGTTAAAAAATATAAAAAATATTCATATAAATTATAATAAAATCTTTTTAAGGGAATATAAAATTTTTATTACTGATTTTTCTTCTCTTCAATTTGATTTTGCACAATTGAAAATACCAATTCTTTATTTTGTTCCAGATATGGTTGAATTTAAAGCTGGGTTACATTTATATAGAGAATTAGATTTGAAATATGAGGATGCATTTGGTAAATTATGTTTAAATCATTTCGATTTATTACAAGAGTTAAAGAGAGTAGATAAAAATCAATGTAAGGTGGATAATAAGTATTTAAATCGAATGAATAAGTTCTTTTTCAATATTCAAAATCCGTGTGATAAAATCTATGATGTTTTAATAAAAGAAAAATAGGAGTAGGTGAGTATGCAATTATCAATTGTAGTTCCATGCTATAATGAAGAGAAAAATATTCAATTGTTTTATGATAAAGTATTTACAACTTTTAAAAATACAAATATTAAATATGAAATTGTATTTGTAAATGATGGGAGTTCAGATAAAACAAGTGAAATCTTGAATCAATTCTATAATAAGGGAAAACAAAAAATTCAAATTATCAATTTTTCTAGAAATTTTGGAAAAGAAGCAGCTATGTATGCTGGATTAAAAGAAGCAACAGGTGAGTTGGTAGCTATTATTGATGCGGATTTGCAACAAAATCCTGAATATATTCTTAAAATGATGGATATTTTAAATCGTGAAAAAGAATGTGATTCTGTTGCTGCTTATCAGGCAAAACGTAAGGAAGGAAAAATACTTGCATTTTGTAAAAAAATGTTTTATAAATTGATCAATTCTATTTCTAGTGTCACTTTTACTCCAGATACTAGTGATTTTCGTATTTTTAGAAGAAAGATGGTCGATGCTATTATAAATATGAGTGAATATCATCGATTTTCAAAAGGAATTTTTAGCTTTGTTGGTTTTAATACTTACTATATGCCGTATGAAGTGGAAGCAAGAAAAGCAGGATCTTCAAAATGGAATTTCTGGAAGTTATTTAAATATGCCATAGACGGTATTATCGGTTTTACTACGGTACCACTTAAACTTCCGTTTGTTTTCTCTGGATTTCTCTTTTTTGCTTTTATTATTTGTTTTATAATCTTTTTGTTTTATAATTTAAATTTCCTTTCTATTTTGTTACTTGTATTACTTTTCATAATGAGTTTGTTGTTCTTTGTTGTAGGAATTATGGGAGAATATATGGCTAGAATCTATATACAAGGAAAAAATAGACCAATATATATTATTAAGGAACATAAGCGTGGAAAGGATAAAAAATAAATTAAAAAAAAGAGCTTGACTCTTTTTTTCTTTGTTATACAATATAACTGAGGGAATTGATATGAAAAAGAAAGATTATAGAAATTTAATCATTTTAGAAGTGATTGCAATTTTCATTGTATTATTTTTAACACGAGGAAAATATATATTTGGATCAAAGACGGATTGGCCATATCAACATTACTTTTTTGCTGATTATTTTAGAAAATTGTTTTATCATACTGGGAACTTATTTCCACAATTTGCTTTTCATATAGGAAATGGTCAAAATATATTTTATTTTTCTTATTATGGCCTATATAGTCCCATCTTTTTCCTTTCGTATTTTTTACCTTTTCTTAATATGGGATTGTTTATACAACAGGCTATGGTTGTTTTAGTAATTTTATCTACTTTATTTTATTATAAGTGGTTAAGAAGAAGATTTGATTGTTCTATTTCTTTCCTAACAGCTCTTGCATTTTTAACGGCTTCTCCAATAATTTTTCATGCTTCTAGACATATTATGTATATTACTATGCTTCCTTTTCTTATTCTTTCTTTGTATGGAGTAGATGATTATTTTGAAAATCATACCATTCGATCAAAAATTATATTATGTATTTGTACCTTAGGGATTCTTCTTTCCAATTATTTCTTTAGTATTGTAGGGATACTATCTATAATTTTATATGGAATATATGTTTATCTAGAAAAGAATTCTTTTCAATTTAAAGCATTAATTCAAGAAGGAATAAAATTCTGTATGCCTATTCTTTTTGGATTTCTTCTTTCTATGTTTTTTGTTTTGCCTACTTTATATGCAGTACTTAGTGGTAGAGTGCCTACAACTGTATCCGTTAATTTATTAAATTTGTTGGTTCCAAATTTCGATTTATCTAAAATCTTATATTCAGCTTATAGCTATGGATTTACTCTTTTGTTTTTGTTTAGCTTAGTTCATGCTTGTTTTTCTAAAAATAAAAGCATGAAGTTCTTAGCTATATTTGTATCAATTATTACTTTTTTTCCAATATTTAGTTATTTATTAAATGGTTTTATGTATGTTGAATATAAAATATTTATTCCTC
>CANQVY010000104.1 GCA_947627405.1 uncultured Bacilli bacterium
CATAGGCATATTGAAGTGGATTATACCCATCAGAATTAGTTAAATCTCTTAAATTTAGAATAATCGTATTATACCCTTTTTCTTGCACCATTTTATAATATTTATCTAAATATTCACATTTCGAATCTATTACTAAAAAACTTTTATCTTGGTCCAAAATCTCTTGAATCCATTTATATCCAATATTACTTGTTTTCCCGGTAGACATTGCTCCATAAATAATTAAATTTTTATTATCGTTTAATAGTTTTTGTATGGTTTCTTTTTTCATTTTCATTCCTCCTTAAAATTTTATCTTTATTTTCTGTTTCTTCTTCCATAAATAAATTTTCCTCTCTGGTTATTTTTTCTTTAATATAAAGCAATCTTTCATATTTGGTATTTAAATCTTCTATTTTGTCTTTTATCTCTTGTCCTTTTTTTTCTAAAGCTTCTACCGTTAAATTTTCTTTACATAGCTTTATTTCTTCCAATGTAAAGTCAATCGATTTTAATAATTGAATGAATTGACATTCTATAATATTTTCCTCTGTATAGTAACGATATCCAGTAAATGGATCTATTTCACTAGGAATTAATATTCTCATTTCATTATAGTATCTTAAAGTTCGAACTGGAATATTTACAATTTTTGAAAATTCACCAATTTTATACATTCTCTTCATCTCGCCTTTTTTTATTCCAAGTTATCCCTCCTTTCAACTGTATTCTAACATTACAGTGAACTGGAGAGTCAATACTATACTTTCATATATTTAGATTATATATCGATTTTAATCTTTTTTATAATTTTTTATAAAAAAAAAGAACAAAAATGTAAAAATATGTTAAAAAGAGGTACCTATTAAAAGCTACCTCTTCCGCCACCGCCTCCAAAGGAGCCTCCTCCTCCAGAAAAGCCACCACCCATTCCTCCGGCTGAAGAAGAACGAGATTCAGCGATTTTTGCATTTGATACAGTTATAGCCTTATTGATACTACTTGCAATCGTAGTATGCAAATGAATATCCATCATACGATTCATAAGATAGAAATCTGTCCAAGTTGGACTCTCTTCTAAATGCATTTCATTGATTTTTATTTTCATTTCTTTTTCTAATTCTTTAGCAATTCCTAATATATGTGCATAAACCAAATATTGTTCCCATAATTTAATTTCTGGTAGTTCCTTTTCATTGAATCTGCCAAAGTCTTTTAAAAATTTTTTAAAAGCCATCCATTTTGTATATTGTTCCATTCCTTTCTTACTTTTTTTCTTAAAGACAATAAAGTAAATTAAAGAAAAAATTCCTAAAGATAATGCATAATTGCATAAATCAACTTCGGTTTCTAAAATAATATTCATATAAAATAGAACTCCTGATAATAAGGAAAAAAGAATACCTATTGTTTTTACAATTCCATGACTTTCATAAAAATTTTGTGTTTGTGCTGTTGCTATGGCTTGCGCTTTCCAACTTTTAAAACTATTTAAAAATAGCATCGCCGAAGTTTCTGTATTGCCAAATTTCTTGATTTGTGAAAGAGAGACTTTCTTGTTATTTCCTACAACGCTAAAAAGCAAATGAAGTACCTTTTTTTCGCTTTCTTCTACCACTACCGATTCATCGACTAATTTCAGTACATAATCCTTTTTATTTTTGGGATTTTCTTCAAAAAGAATTACTTTTTTTCGAATTAAATCCAGTATCGTTGTAGAAAATGAAAGAGAGGTCACCTTTTTTTTCAATAAATACTCCAATACATATGGTGGATACTCCGCAGGAATTTCTCTTAAATATTCATTATTCAAATGATATCGATATTCTCGATCATATTTGATATATGTATAAAGTATATAAGCAAGAAGTAGAAAAATCCATAGCATTGTACTTCCCTTTACAATGGATACTTTTTTTTGAGCACTCTTTCTTATTTGATTGGCCTTTTCTGCAAGTTCTTTTTCTACTTCTAAAATATATTCTTTTCCATCGATATTGCTTTGTTTTGATGAAGTTACTATATCTTTGGAAAACATAATTCGAACGCCTAGATCATTATATGGTCCTAAATCCTCTACATGTAAAGTTACTAAATGATCACTATCTCTTTTTAAATAACCTTGTAAAGCTCCATGTCCCCAAGCTCTCATTGTAGAATCTTCTTGGGGTAAGTGAATTTTAATTTCTAAATTATCGATCGAAGTTTCTAAGTCGTCTTTATTCAATATAGTCCAGGCTAGTTCTGCGACATCGTTATGTTCTACTACCATATCATGAATGGTATATTCATAATAAATGGCTTTTTCTTTCTTTGATGGACAATACACTTTTAAATCTACTGAATAAAAATCTTCATCATAATTATAAACTCCATAAGTTCCATTGGTTTGTTGATATAAAGCTTGATCATAAAAATGTTTTACTTTAAATAAATGATTAAAATTTAAATTTTTCTTGTCAATATCTCCTACTTTTAAATCCGTGATTCTACTTCCATTATAAATATCACTTCCATAAAAATCTTCTTTTGTTCCTGTAAAAGTTGGAGCATAACGATTTTTATAGCCAAAGGAAGCTGTAACTCCATTAAAAGAACCAACATATGAATCAATTTCTTTGATAGAGATGGAACCATCTTCATGAATAGTCACATCCATATATAGTTTATCTATATATGGGTCTGTTTTAGCCAAACAACAAGTTGGAAGAAAAAAGAAAGAAAAGAGTAAGAATAAGAATAAGAACGATTTTTTTCCTTTTCTCATTTTACTTCTCACGATCCATAATAAATAAATTTAATTCAATTAAATCTCTAATTTTTTCTAAAGATACCTTTTCTTTTTTCTTACTCTTTACAAAGTCTTCTAAATATTTTTTTTCTAAATTAAGTAAATAGGCATTGGAATCAAAAAGCAAATCCAAATCCGTAAATTTTAACTCTTCTTTTAAATATTGAATTAATTCAATCGTCTGATTGGTATCATTACTTAAAAAATAAGTATTATTCATAACAATGTTTTTTATATATAAATCGCTACATCCAAGATCTTTTAAAATTTCAATATTTTTTTTAGCAAGATTAGGATCATAGCTTTCTAATGAATGGTTTAACTTGCATAGGGCCTCCACATCTTTTTGATGAAAACCCAGTGATATTAAATATTCCTTCATATATCCTCCTTAAAAAAACTTGCTTTTTAGACAAGTTTTAAATTAGAATGAAACTTTTACATTTTTTCTTTCTTCTTCATCCGCTTCAAAAAATGTAGCTGTTTTAAAGCCAGCAATATTTGCTACAAGATTTGAAGGAATCATTTGTACTTTGTTATTGTATGTTAACACCGTATCATTATAAAATTGTCTAGCCGCACTTATTTTGTCTTCTGTTTCTTTTAAATCATTTTGCAAACTTATAAAATTTTCATTGGCTTTTAAATCAGGATAAGCTTCTGAAAGTGCAAATAGCCTATTTAAGGCCTGTGTAATTTCTCCACTTGCTTTCATTTCTTCTTCAGGAGTTGAAGCGGTTACAAAATTATTTCTAGCTTTTACAACATCTTCCAATGTACCTTTTTCATGTTTGGTATAACCTTTCACTGTCTCTATTAAATTTGGGATTAAATCCGCTCTTCTTTTTAATTGTACATCAATTTGACTCCATTGATCCTCTTTCCTATTTCTTAATCCAATTAAACTGTTGTAAGTTGCAAAATACCATAGTATTAAAAGTATTACAATAACGGCTATTACAATCAAAACTATTGTTCCTGTATTCATAAATTTCCTCCTATATTTAAATTATAATCTATTTTTGAAAAAAATACTACCAAAATCTATTTTTTGTTATCCAATTTTTGAACAACTTTTACTATGCGTTGTTGCCACATTTCCAGCGTTATCCCTAGCATAAATTTTTAAATAGTAGCATGTACCTAATAAAGCAGGCTTTCCAGCTGTATAACATTTCGATCCATATAACGCTAAAACAGAAGTACTATTTCCTCGATTTAAAGCATATCCTAGCATTTGCGTATTAAAATCAGAAGCCTCTTCTCCCCAATAATCTTCCACATGATCTACACCTGAATATTTATCTGAAACCGTATATCGAGCAAAAACAGAATCTGAAGAACAACCTGGAGCGTTTATAACTGGTAATTGAGTTAAATTTATTGTTGGAGGTGACGTATCTATTTTCCATGTACTTGAACATACTGTAGCTGTTTTATTATTATTGGCTGTTACTTTGAAACACACTTTTTCTCCAGAAGTTTCTCCTCTAGAGGTTAACTCAATGTTTTGCGAAGTTGATTTTGTGCTATTTAAACCATACGTTTCACAATAATTACAATTTGCTTTTCCACTAAAATCGTATTGAATGCTCTTTATCCCACTTGGCCCTGATGTAGCTTTTGCCTTGATATTAAAATTAGATGTTTGCCATCCAGTTGGTGCATTTTGCGTAATTTTAATTGTTGGTGTAGTCTGATCAATATTTAAATGTAAAGCGGCTTTACAGATTGCAGTATGACCAACATTATCCGTAATTGTTAAACTTGTATTTACATCACTTTGATTAGTAGCAAAAGTTTTTGTTGGATTTGACGTACAACCACTATAAGTATCATTACATGCCACTTTCAAAGTTACGTCTTTCGTAGCCCATGCCGTTGGTTTAATGTTGACATTTGAACCACTCGCAATATTGGCTTGTGTAATTCCACCACTTAATGA
>CANQVY010000105.1 GCA_947627405.1 uncultured Bacilli bacterium
CACAACAGAGAAAACAAAGAAAATTAATTTTAGGAACTAGTCAAGTTTACACTCGTATGGCAAAACCATTACGAGAGCAAATAAGAAATGTAATTTTGTGTAAAAATTTATTTGGTATTTTTCAAATAAATAAACTAATAGATGCTTTTGAAAGTGAAGAAGATAGTAATGGAAAATTAAAATATGCTAAACAAAAAGTATCATTCTTTTTTCATAGTAAAGGAGATTATAATGCTTATGACACGTATAAAAAAATGGACATGTATGTTGGTATTGCTAATAACAGTAGTAACTACAACTAATGTATATGCTACTTCTTATGTAGCAGATGATACTTCTAGTATTTCTAGTCAATATCATGATATATTCAATAATTATTTTTCTAAAAGTGTAAGTTATCAATATTTTTCATATAAATGTCATTATGGCAATAGTGATAGAAATTGTTATTTTGGAATTGATAATGATGGAAATTTTTTGAGAATTGTTTATCAAGCAAATGGTAACAGTTATATACAGAAGTATGAAAAAGGTGTAGATGAAGATTTTTCTGTAAGTGGTGTAAACGTGTTTAGAAAGGAAATAGACAATGTTATTGTAACAAATTACATTCTAAGCTTTGTATTTGTTCTAACTATTGTTTTTATATTAACTCATAAATATGTTTAAAAGTTTTTTTAGAACAATTTTTAGAGGATTTTTTTACACTTTCGGAAAATTTTTATTCTGGGCATTGCTTGGCTTTTTAATTGCTAAAGTTGGCGGACTATTAACTATTTCAAATGCTTATGCGCTTCAAAACTGGACTTATGATGTTCCTAACAATGGTTCTATTCGTAATTATGGTACTACTTATCAAAATGCATTTACTGGCTATTTAGACTATGATAAAATGACTATCGGTAATGCTACTTATTTATCTTTAGACTATGTAAAATCGACAACTTCTAAAGATATTTATATTATGGATACTGTTCCTGGCTTTGAGAAAGATCATACATATTTTTATCAAATGTGGTATTGCTTTAGTACTGATGTAAGTCCGGTTACTGCTGGATTGTTGCTCATTAATAACGCAACTAATAATCAATCTAACCGTACATTTAATTATTATGGTGTGATGAATTTAGATGATAATGATTATTTAACTGCTGACGGCAAACAATATTCACATTATTCTTGCTCTATGCAATATTATTCATTTAATTATACTGGTTCTACTACTACTGATGGAAATACTAATAATTATTTGATTGCTCGAGTATCTACTTCGAAATCTTCATCTAAAAGAATGGTTTTTTATGGTTCAAAATTAACTGATATGGGAATTTCTACTTCATTTTTCACTCAACAATTGGATTCAATTAATAAATCTCTTGTAAATTCTCAAAACTCTCAAACTACGATGAAAGAAGAAATTATTGATAATCAAAATTCAAATTCTCAAGAAATCATTGATAATGCTAATAAAAATCACGAAGAAATGAAGGATATTTATACTAATGAAACTGAGAATTCAGATGGTACATGTAGTGGAGTTCTTTGCAATTTAAAAAAAGTTGTAAAAGGTGTAATAAATTTACCTCAAACGATTTTGAATGCTATTATAAATGCTTTAAAATCTTTATTCATTCCAGAAAATACGGATTTTATTACTAATTTTGTTGATAGTATTGAAAATAAATTAGGATTTATCGCTAGTGTTCCAGGGCAATTAATACAATTTTTGCTAGATTTAGGAACTTCTAGTTGGGATGAAGTTACCACTTTAGAATTTCCAGAAATTGAAATGTTTGGCGTTTGTTTTTGGAAAGGCATGGTAATAGATTTGAGCCCGGCTTTAGGAATTATCAATACTTTTAAACATTTTACGGATTTAACTTGTGTTGTGCTAGTTTGCCGTACATTATTAAAATGGTGGCAAAATTTTACTGGAGGTGATGGTAGTTGATTATAGAGGGTATTTTTAACTTGCTATCTGGTCTTATAAATTTAATTCCATTTTCTCTTCCACAAATGCCCGAAAAATTTCAAACTGTACTTGATATGCTTTTCGACGGCATAAAATCTTCTCTTGGATTAATCAATATTTTCATTGATTTAAAATTTTGGATAAGCTGTGCGGTAATGATGACCGTTGTATTTAATATAAAACACATCTGGAATACTTTCGTTTTCTGCATTAATTTAATTCCGAGTGTAAATATAAGTTATTGGAAGTAATGGAAAATAGTCAATAGCACCATGGAATACCGGAAGAATTTTTAATTCTGAGGATATGCCGTGAAAGGCTATTTACTATTTGAAATTACTCATAATGGTTTTCAACAAAACAAAAACATTTTTTTGTTTTGTTCTGCCTCCTTCGGCGAGAAGATTATAAAAGTTTTTGTATTACTTTTTTCAAAAAGTAATGAAAATATAAATTCGCAAAGATTTTTATTGCGACGCTTCACGCACTGCGTGATCGCGCAATAAAAATCATCCGAGTTAGGGATAACTCAATAATTGCTGGCACTACGACAATAGCAATTATTGTTCCATGTGCCAAATGTTTATTTTTTCCTTATAAAATAATGGTTTTTTTTGGAACAAGTAAAGGAGTGAAAATGTGCCAAGTTTTAAAAGCCGTGTATTTTGTGCAATTCTTTACGATGAAGATGAGACACATAGAAATGCAATTAATTTAATTAAAGAAAAATATAATTATGCCTTGATTTTACATGATAAAGATGAAGATGAAAACGGAAATTTAAAAAAACCTCATTATCATGTTATTTTAAAATTTGAAAACGGTAGATGGAGTTCGGCTTTAGCAGAGTCTTTAAAAATTGGAGAAAATTATTTAGAACCGTGTAAAAAGATAAAATCTGCTTTGCTTTACTTAATCCATTTTAATGACTATGATAAATATCTCTACTCTGTAGATGATGTAAAAGGTCCTTTGAAAAAAGAACTTGTTAAAATTTTAAGTAAAGAAGGAAAAGATGAGGATACTCGTATCTGCGAAATATATAAATGGATAAATTCGCAACCGAAACCATTGTCCGTTTGGTCTTTATCAAAATTTTGCTATGAAAATGGATATTGGGATGTTTATCGTCGCTCATCATCTATTTTCTTTCGGTGTATTGATGAATATAATTACTGTAAGGATAATTTTTATCCTAGACGATATTATAGGCAAGATGATATTTATGAGTTTTTAGAAAATCATGGTCGATAATATGATATAATTAAATTGTAAGGGTAGGTGGTTCTTGAAATTTTAAGAAAAAAGGATATAATAGTCTCCTCGAGGAGATGATATATTGAAATTTGAAGACGCGTACGAAGAGTACAAAATATATGCTCAAAATCGGCATAAAAAACAAGGATTTTATACACTAACCAAAGATTTTAAAAATCATATTTTACCTTATTTTAAGGGAAGAATAGTTTCTTCTTTAACGACTGCTGATATAATTGATTGGCAAACCGAAATTTTGAATAAGCATTTTAGTTATAATTTTAATCGAAATTTGTATTATACTTTTAGTGCTTTTATTGAGTTTTGTGTCAATTATTCTTATCTAGAATTTAATATTGTTTTGAAAGTTGGAAATTTTAAAAGAACTATTTCTACAAGAGAGTATAAATATTATAATTCTCGACAATTTAGAATATTTTATCGGTATTTAGATGATTATATTTTGAAACAATATTTTTATTTTATTTTTCATTTTGGTACTAGACCTGGGGAAGCTATGGCTTTGAGATTTAGTGATGTACGCGGTGGATATGCGTATATACATAATAATATTCAAAGACGAGGGGATAGAGAACTTGATACTCCTAAAAATCAATCGTCGGTTCGTTATATTAACCTTTCATTGTTGATGAGATGGAAACTATTTTGCTTGAAATGTTATTATGAAAAAAAGTATGGTTGTGTATATGATTATTTTATATTTGGTGGCATGAAACCGTTAGCACCTACGACTATTGATAGGAAAAAGAAGATAGCATGTGAAAAGGCTGGTTTGTTTGAAATCACGCAACATCAATTTAGGCATAGTTATGCGACTAATAAAATTCATAAAGGAGTTCCTATAGATGTTGTTTCTAAAGATTTAGGACATAGTACTGTTTCAATGACTGTAGATGTTTATTTGCATACTGAAAAAAGACAACCAAGTTGTCTTTTCACAGGATTTAATTTTTTTAATACACTAACCAAAGATTTTAAAAAAATTACTAAATCTATTATCACATTTTTCATGTAATAATCAAAATAAATGGTGCGAGTGAAGGGACTTGAACCCCCATGGATTACTCCGCTAGATCCTAAGTCTAGTGCGTCTGCCAATTTCGCCACACTCGCAAATAAAAATGGTGGATCTTATAGGACTCGAACCTATGACCGCCCGGTTATGAGCCGGATGCTCTAACCAACTGAGCTAAAGATCCATCAGACTTATTTAATATATCATAAATTTTTATAAGTTGCAATACCTTTTTGAAAAAAAATATCGTATTGTTAAAAAAATGGGTTACTATTCACAGCCCATTAAAAATAAATAAAGAAAAATACAGGAAAAAAAGTAACAAGTTATGTACTAAAATATG
>CANQVY010000106.1 GCA_947627405.1 uncultured Bacilli bacterium
GGAAGTGTTGACCAAGCAAATCGTGGACTTACTCCCTTAGAAATTTTAAAATATTATTATGGTGATGATATTGAAATTATTTACAATGCTCCAGTTGAAGAAAATATTATGAGTTTCCCTGGATTTCCAATCGCTTTAGGTTCCGCTGGAAATTTTGTAAAGATCATTAAAACCCAATTAAATCGTATAAGCAACAACTATCCTGCCATTCCAATGATTACCGATGAAAATCAATTTTTTACTGTAGAAACTGAAGAAGCCGTAAAGAAGTTTCAAAATATATTTAACTTAGAAGAAACAGGTATTGTGGATAAATCCACTTGGTATAAAATCAAATATATTTATAATGCAGTAAAACAAATTTCCGATTTATATTCAGAAGGAATATCCATGGAAGAAGCTGAACTCATTTTTAATCGGGTTTTAAAAAAAGGAGAAAGCGGAGATTATGTTCGAACACTAAATTATTTATTAAGAGTAATTGCTTATTTTGATGATAATATTCCTTTTTTAGAAGCCACCAATACATTTAATGAAAATACAGAGCAAATGGTCATCGCTTTTCAAAATGAATATGGATTAGACGCAACAGGAATTGTAGACGCTAATACATGGCGATATATCACAGAAGCTTATGAGCAGACTTTAAATACAATTCCAAAAAACCTTTTAATCTATGAAAGCGAATTTTTTCCAGGTATTTTCTTATCAAAAGGTATGATGGGCGAAGATATATTAAAATTACAAAGATTCTTATTGAAAATATGTCAAAATACAAAAAGTATCCCCGGCATTCGAGTAAATGGGCTATTCGACGAATTAACGGAACAATCAGTAAAAGCCATTCAAGAAAGATATAATTTAACACAAAATGGTGTCGTTGGGCCTTATACATGGTATCAAATTGTAGAATTATCAAAGCAGGAATAAATCTATGTATTATATAGTCAAAGCCAACGATACCATTGACTCAATTGCTTCAAATTTTAATATATCGATAAACGATCTTATGAAACAAAATCATCTAAAAAACAATGACCTATTTATAAACCAACCTTTATGGATTCCTCAATATAGAAATCAGGAAGAAGAAATCTATACTGTTAAACAAGGGGATTCCCTTTATTCTATCTCAAAACAATTTCAAATTCCAGAAGAAGAAATCATAAAAATCAATCATTTACAAAATAAGTTATTACATATTGGTCAAAAACTCTATTTAACCCAAAAATTTAAAACACCAATACATGTAGGAGAAGATATTTGCATTCTTCCTGAAAAAGAGGATACCAAAACAGAAGAAAAAAAATACGATACATATATTGTTTCAAAAAATGACAATTTATATAGTATTGCAGCAAAATTCCATACAGATATTGGAACCATTAAATACATCAATCATTTAACAAACAATCTTCTTCATATAGGACAAAGATTAAAAATTCCTAAAATTATAGAATCTACCTACCAAGTAAAACAGGGCGACTCTTTATATCAAATTGCATTAAAATTCAATACGACTGTAGAATCCTTGATGAAAAAAAATCATTTAGTAAATCCTTCTTTATCCATCGGCCAAATATTAAAAATATAAGAGAAATTAAAATTAAATTTCTCTTATTTTATTTACAATATAACGCCACTCTAATGGCCCTGTAACTCCATTTTGTTCTAACCCCAATTGTTCTTGTATTTTTTTAATTGCCATCTCTGTATTTGTATCATAGCATCCAGTAACTGCAATTTCTTGATTCTTTTTTTCTTTTTGAGCAAGCGTATTTAACATGCGTTGTAAAGAAGTTATATCTGTTCCCATCATCCCAAGCGATAAAAACCTTCCCGGATAAATATAATCTTTATATTCTAAAACTTCTTTAGGTAAATCCGATAAAATCATTAAATAAACTTCCTTAATTTTATTCCAAGTTTTCGTATCCACAATTCCTGTTGCGTCCAATCCATATTCATTTTGAAAAGCCATCACCATCTGTTTTGTATTTTTATCATATACAGAATCAACCTCCAATAGTGGAATATTGGGATTAAAATAAGCAATCACTTTTAAAAAATAATGAATTGCTTGAACCTGCACGCCAATAATTCCCTCTTTTTGTTCAAGATCATATTTTAATTCTACTTCTTCATAAGAAATACCCTCGGAATAAATATCCGCTAATTTTTTTACACTTGTATACAAATACTTTATCTTATACCATGTAGATTTATCAATAATTCCCGTTATATTTAAATCAAACAGATCTTGAAAAATTTTTATAGTCTGTTCGGTCTTTATATCAAAAAATTCATGTACTTTCTCAAAAACAGGAATTGCTGGATAATTATTATGAATACGGTTAAGTTGCCTTTTGATAATTCGAATATGTTCACTCATATCCCCCAATTTTAACTCCACACCAGGATAAGTGGCAATATTATTAGCTACTTGAGCATCTTCAATAATAGATACATCCTTCCCATAAAAATAGCGAAGGATCTCTATAGGAGTTTTCCCCTCTTTTGCTAAAGTAACACTTTGCCATTGAGACAAACCTTTACATTGCGTCTTCTTCCCATCGCAATAAGGAGTAAATAAAGGTTGGATTTGATCACCTTTAATAATATAATTATTAAAGATTTCATCTACAATTTTTGTAATGTTTTCATATAATGTTCTATTTTGTATGTAAGCCTGATCATAACCTGCATGACTTGTCATATCAAAATCATACCCCTGAGAAGGATACCATTCATTATAAATACGATTTAAAGCAAAAGAAATTTGTACTAAAATATTTGCTCTTAAACAATTCTCGGGCCAAGTGGGATAAATTTCACTACACGCTACATTTTTAATATAATCAATAAAAGAAATAGTAATATTAGAAGCCGCTTCATCAGGCGCACCTAAATGAAGAAGAATATTTGTTGGAATAACCGGTCTACCTATTTGACGATTCATAAATCTCTCCCCGCAGGAACCATTTCAATCGTTAATATCGATTTTATTTGATCATAAATAGAAGCAACTCGCGGATGTTTTTGGATATAATTTCTATGAATTGCCTCAACAATATAATTCGTCATTCGCGGGTTTTTTTCTTCATGTAAAATTGTCGGTAATGTAATAGAATTTACCATTCCACTTTCATTCGTTACTCCTTCAAAAAAAATGATTTTTTCTTCTCCAATCATTTTAGAAACACGAATAAGAGTATCTTGAACAGGAAGAATCCCTCTAGCCATATACACTTGTATTTTTAAAAAACCTCTTCCCTTATTCTTATCCATAAATTCGTCATAAGTTTGATAATCTTCTATCATTTCACTATCTTCTTCATAAATCAATAATTTTTGACCAACAGTCAATATTGTATTTTGTAAACGGTTTAAAAAAATTAAAGAATTTACTGTAGTATTAAATTTAGAAGCAATACTATACAGGGTATCATTTTCTTTAACAATATAATACATAACATCACCCAATAAATCTTATGTTTAAAAAAAAAGAAAAGAAGAAATTCTTTTCTTTACCCTAAATATTCTATAATTATGGACACAATTGAATTTACAAGATAAGAATCAGATAATATATTCTCAATAGCAGGAGTTTTTAAATAGATTGATCTTTTAGATAAATTGATTAGCTCAATTTCATCTGTTGGTTGTACAATTACTAAAATACCTTGACCAATGAATTGTCTTGGATGACTATCATAAATCCATTGTGATGAACCAGCATAAATAGTAGATCCACCAATTTTTCTTACTCCTAAAGCTATGAAATCTTCATTTTCTGAAAATTCCTTTTCATTTGGAATATAAGCATGAACAACAAAAGTAATTTTATATATGCCTTCCTTAGTAAAACGAATGCTGTTTTGATTGCTATCTAATATATATTGTCCAGAATTATCATATTCCTTTCGATCAATAGGTATTCTTGCTCCTGATGTTACTTCATATCCTTCACTAGGCAATTTGTTATTATACGTAGTAAAATATCCTGTACAAATTTGTTCTGGACCAGGTGGACCTTGAGGACCAAGATCGCCTTTAGGTCCCATTGGTCCTTCCTTTCCTTGTGGTCCTCGAACTCGTCCAACATCCTTCCAATCGTTATCGATCCAAACATACAAATCATCACCAACTAAATATCCATCACCAGGATTTCCTGTCATATGTTCATTTAGTAAATCCTCTTTTGTATCATAAGACCCTAAGATCGTCACACTAGTTCCTGGCGCCCCTGCTTCTCCATCAATTCCTTTTGGAATTGTAAAATCCAATATATGTTCCAATCCAATTTTATGATCCACAATTTGCACTTTACTACCTGCATCACCAGTCATTACCTTACCTAAAGTAATTGTCTCTGCCTGCCCTGTTTCTCCTTTTGGACCCGTAGGTCCCATAGGAATAACCAAGTCTAAAATATATTTAGTAGACTTATTATCCATTCTTATTTACTCCACCATTATGCACCAGCACCAGCGGATGGCCCTGTTGCGCCTCTTGGAATTGTCAAATTCAAAAGGTATCCGTCTCCACTGGGAGTAATTGTTGCAGAGGCATCTGTA
>CANQVY010000107.1 GCA_947627405.1 uncultured Bacilli bacterium
TTATATTAAAATTTTCATTTTAATATCTTTTTTATTTAGTGTAACTAGTTTTCCATAAAACTTTTCACACTATCTTCTATATTCATTTTATTATTTACCCCCCCCATGTCAAGAATTTTAACCTTTTAGTAGCAAAAAAAGTATACTTTACGTAAACAAAAAAAATGATTAAAATACTAATCATTTTTTGTAGTAACTGCTATTCCATCTCCTATATTATTATAAAACATAGTCTTGTATTCTTTATTTTCTTCCAAAAATTTTTGATAGTCTTTTATCTTTCTTACCAAACCTCTTAGGTTTTTACTTTTTATTTCATTTTCATCTTTATCTACATAACCATGAAATTTCATATTATCCGTAATGATAAAACCATTTTTTGCTAAATTTGTTTTATATTTTTCAAAAAAATGAATATTTTTTCCTTTCGCAGCATCAATAAAAATCAAATCAAACTGTCCTTCTATTTTTATATTTAAGGCATCATTATAAATCAAAGTAATTCTATCTTCTAGATTAAAAAGCTTTATATTTTTAACGGCTTCCATGTATCGTTTTTCATCTCTTTCAATAGATGTAATCTTTACATTAGGATTGGCAAGCGCCATCATAATTGCAGAATAGCCAATCGCTGTCCCTATTTCTAATACATTTTCAATTTGATTTTTTATTATAAAAGTTGTCAAAAAATCTATACCATCATCAACCATAATTGGAATATTGTTATCAACTGCATATTCCTTTATTTTTCTAATTTCTGAATAAATGTGATTACTTACCATTCGATCCAGTCTCCTTTTCTTCGAATCTCACTAATTGTTGCATTGTGTTCTTGACTTGTTTTTGAAAAATAAACTTTTTTATTTTTATCGGCAACAAAATAGTAATAATCATGTTTTGTTGGTTTTAAAATTGCTTGTATACTTTCTATAGATGGATTACAAATCGGCCCTACAGGAATCATTCCTTCCATATTAGGTCCTCTCGTATTATAAGCATTATAGGTATTTAATTCATCAGTAGTTAAATCCCGATCACTCATTTCAATTTTAAAAGCATAGTAAGTCGTTACATCGCTTCCCAAATTCATACCACTTTTTAAACGATTGTAAAATACTCCTGCAATCGATTTTCTATATTCTAGTGTTGATCCTTCCAATTCCACCATACTTGCTAATGAAAACAACTGATGAATAGAATATTTATTTTTTTGCATAGTCTTTTCATATTGCTTTAAAATCTTATTTGTCTGTTCCAACATTTTATTAAAAATTTCTTCCACAGAAACATTTTTATTAACAAATTCATAAGTATCAGGATATAAATACCCCTCCAATTTATAATATATTTTACTATCCAATATATCTTCGGTTAAAAACCAATATTTAGAAATTAATTCTTTTAAATAAGACTTATCATTGGCTTTTTTAATTACATCCTCATAACGATTTGTTGTATTTTTGGAAATAATAGTTGCTATTTTGCGCATATTGATTCCCTCAGGAAAAGTAATGCGAACACTATCAGGATTGTAATTATTTCCTTTATTTAATATGGATACAATTTTTTTCACTCCCATATTTGGAGATAATTTATACGTTGAAGCATACAAATTGGTAATCTTGTTTAAACGAATATAAAGATTAAAAAAAGTTGAACTTCGAATTAATCCTTTACTTTCTAATAAAGAAGCTATTTTTCTTCTTGAAGTTCCTTTTTCAATTGTCACTGTAACCATTTTATCTGTCTTAGATACAGGAGATAGTTCATAATTATAAATACAAATAAACATTAAAATCAAACTAAGAATTAAAACAATTAATGCTTTAATTAATTTTATATAGGTCCTTTTCATTTTTCACCCTGCCTATTGAAAATGAGCAAATTATTGCTCATCTGCTTGTTGTTGATCTTTTTTATTTTTAATTTCTTCTTGTAAAGAAGAAAGAATTGTTTCGATGATTTTCCACTCTTTATCCGTTTCTATTGGAAGCAATGTTGTTCCATCTTCTTCGTGTGGATCATAAATTGATGCAAATACCTGAATTTTTCCATTACGATCAACCGAATTATCCGTATATACAACATAATTTTTATGTGTTTCATCACTTTCAAAAGTAAAAAGCACATAACAAGTAATTTCTTGCCCTTGATCATTGACTACTGTAAAAGTATTCTTTTCCATTTTCATCTATCCTTTCTATCTAAATAACTTTGTAATATAATTGTAGCTGCTAATGCATCAATTACCTTTTTTCTTTTTTTTCTAGAAGTATCATTACTCAATAATACACTTTCAGCCTGTCTAGTAGTTAATCTTTCATCTTGCAATAAAACCTCTATAGATAAAGCTTTCTCTAACTTTTCTTTAAACTTTAAAGAAAGTTGTCCTTTAAAACCAATTGAATTATTCATATTCTTTGGAAGTCCAAGTACAATTTTATCAATGTGTTGTTCTTGCACCACATCTTTTATTTTCTCAATTAATTGATCATATTCCTCATGGTGACGAATAATCTGATAACTTGATGCTATGAAACCTGAAGCATCCGATATGGCCATTCCAAGTGTTTTTGATCCTAAATCTAATCCTAAATATCTCATTTTGTATTATCAATATATGTTTTCAATAAAATTTCCAGTATAGTATTCCGATCAATTTTAGAAATTTTACTTCTTGCATTTTTATGTGTAGATATGTATCCAGGATCCCCACTGACTAAATATCCAACAATTTGATTCACAGGATTATATCCTCTTTCTTCAAGTGCCTCAAAAACATCTCTTAAAACTTCATGAACAACCATATTATCAAATTCATCAACTGTATATAAATGTGTATTTTCTATATTCATATACATCACCTACCATTTAGAATTTTATCATACTAAGTTTTTTTTTTCAATACTACATTGCATAAGAAAATGCCATATATATCAAAAATGCAAAATAAATGATTAATAAGATCCATCCATTTGTTTTTTCAAAAATTCCTGTTTTATATTTTACGCCAACTGCATAAGTAGAAAGAATACCTGCAATTAAACCACCTATATGTCCAAAATTATCTATACCTGGTGATACAAAACCAATAATTAAATTAATAAGAATAAGCGGAATAATCTGACTTTTCAATACATTTCCCAAATAAACTCTGTAATAATATCCAAAGTAAAGTAAAGCCCCCATTAATCCAAAAATGGCTCCACTCGCACCAACCGAATAATAATTGCCTCCTGCAAAAAGCATAGATAACAAAGAAGAAGAAATAGCGGAAATCAAATAAATGAATGTATACTTTGCCTTTCCTAAATATGACTCCACTTGACTACCAATGATATAAAGGGCATAACAATTAAATAACAAATGAAAAATATTGGCATGAATAAAAGCTCCAGTTAATAAACGATAATATTGGCCAAATTTTATATATGGTCCAAATACTGCAAACTTTGCCATAAAGGATTGGCCATTACCTGTTAATACCATATATAAATAAATCATAATATTAAAAGCGATCAAAATCCTAGTAATAATTGGATTTTTTTCTTTAAATACATCTTCTACTTCACGATTTGTCTTTTGATTCTTTACATTAATATCTTTGGTAAGTTTTAAATAAAGTTGCATTCCTTTTTCATTCATTATCAATTTCTTAGTTATATCTGGAAAACTTTTCGTTATAAAATCGTATTTGCCTAAATCTTGTTCATCTTCTAAATTCACAAAATATAGATTCTTCTTTTTAATATTTTCTAAATGAACATTTTCTCCTAAATCCATAAAAATGCTTAACACATTCATATTAAAAGAACATGTTTGTTTTTTTATTTTCTTAACTACCCTTTTCGTCTTAAATATATCAAATGTTAATTGCTCATTATTATGAATATGATTAGATACAATTCGAACAATTTTATAATCACTTGCTAAATTTTCCAACCAAATTTCATTTTCTGCTCCTTGAAGGATGATAGGATTGTAATTTTTCTCTGTAATAAAATAATGAAGCAATTTCATTATCATTTCATTTTGCTTTTCTAATGAATTTTCCATAAACACCTCCATAAGTAACATTATTATACACTATTTTTTTCATTTTGAATATAAAATTAACCTATTATTTACTAAATATATAAAAAAGATCAATAATAGTTGAGTTATTGATCTTTTTTTACTACTTACCTAAATCGTGTTTTATTTTAACCAATTATTCTTGTTCTAATTCTTCTAACTTTTCTTTAAATTCCTTGGGAGGATCTACTTTAAAATACAACTCTTCTTGTGTAATCGGATGAATAAAATGAATGCTATAAGAATGAAGCATTTGTCCAAAAGAAGTACATTTGCCCTTTTTTCCATACACTGGATCATTGACAATTGGATATCCAATATAATTCATATGTACCCTAATTTGATGCGTTCTTCCCGTTTCCAATTTGCATTCAATTAAAGTATTTTGCTTAAATCGCTTTAAAACAGTAAAATGAGTAATAGCTTCTTTACTATGAATATCTGTTACAACCATTTTTTGACGATTGTTTAAATCACGTCCAATGGGAGCA